>SKVE01000855.1 GCA_007129635.1 Planctomycetaceae bacterium | reverse complement strand
GGGTCCGTGCATCCGTGGATGGAAAACTCCAGCCGCCCCAGCTCGCCATCGATCGTCAAAACGGCATGAATGCCGTCTCCCGTAAACACCGTGCTCACGTCGTTCATGGTTCATTCCATCTTCGCTCGTTGTTGCCGCCTCTGAAAACGAAAAGGCGCACGGCCGGTGTCTGAGTTTTATCGCTGAGAAAGAAAAACACCGTCCATGCCCTCAGAAATGGTCGGGTTGCGCCTTCTTATAGATAAAGCCACCGCGTTGTGCGGCTGGCGACGACGTTCGATTGGTTCATCTGTTGCGATGAAGGGAGTTCTGATGAACGCTCAATTGGATTATCCGCTGGTGTTGGTGCCAGCGACGGTTCAACCCCCAGTGTCGGTTCCCCGGGAAGAAGGCCGGTCGCCACTGCTGGCCGAGGACCTCACGGAGTTGCAGAAGCTGCAACACCGCGCCTTGACGCTGGAACGCCAACGCGAACTGCTGCGGCTGCAAGGATTGGCACGGTACGATTGAAGGCTATCAGCCCTGGCGTCCTTATCTGCCATCCGTGCCCCGGCTCTGCTATCCGTGCTATTCCACGGACCAGAGGCAGATTTAGCACGGATGGCAAGGCCGGGGCACGGATGACGAGTTTTCGGAAACCAGTTGTCACAGGAAAGCTGTCGATGCCAGAACACAACGCCACCTCAAAGCGGGAAATCCGTGTGCTGATCACGCGCCAGGCCTGGGACTCGGCCCTGCGACCGCTGCTGGTGCAGACGGACGGTTTTGCTGTGGGCCCGATTCAGTGGCGGCGGGAAGGCACGGTTTGGGAGGCGTTGTGCAGCCGCTTGGAAACCACGGGGCAGTTGCCCCGTGGGCTGGCTCGCCCGCCTTTGGATGACTGGCTGGTGGTGGTCATGCAAGGTGACACGAGTTTGTCTGCCAGCCAATGGCTGCTGCGCTGCGAACCACGCCGTTCTCAGCGGTTGATCGTCGTCGTGCTGGGCACTGCCGACCTGAGCCGCTGGGATGCCGCGTTGTGGGACCGCGAACAGTTGCGGGACGTGGTGGAGATCTCCGTGGTCGGCGGGGGTGGTTTTCGCGTGGAACGAAGCGGCCAGGATTCCCCGGTGATGGAGCCACAGACGCTGGAACGATCCAGCCGCACGGCAGGCGCGTTGGGCCAGCGCGTCTTCCGCCGCGTCGGCAGCAGCACCGTCACCATCGTCGGTACAGGACGATTGGGCAGCCTGCTCGCCTTTCACCTGGCCGGGTTGGGCGTGTCGCGTTTACGGTTGATCGATCCGGACGTCCTGCAGTGGGGCAACCTGGACGCGATGCCGGGCCTCACGGAACGGGATGTCGGACAGCCCAAGGCTCAGGCGCTGGCCAAGCGGCTGTTGGCGTTTCGGCGGCAGTTACTGGTGTCCTACGTACGCCGCTCGGCCATGGATCCCGAGGCCCAGCGTGTGATACGGCGCCGCACTGACCTGATCGTGACCACCGTCGACGACGATGCTCCGCGATTATGTGCATCGCTGATCGCGAAACAAATGCTGACCGTTCACTTGGACGTCGCCACGCAAATCACGCGCGAGGGTGACGAGCCGTCGGAGATTCGCGCCGATATCCGGCTGTTGACGCCTGACCGCGATGGAGGCTGCGTGGCCTGTGTGGGCGGTTTGGCCGATGTCGAGCAAACGCTCTACCAGCTCGGTGCGCCGCCGGGTGTTCTCAGCCGCGGCGAACCCATCGCGTGGCACCAGCAGCGGGCCGGCAGCTTGCTGACGATTAACTCGATCGCCGTGGGGGTGGCCCTGCAGACCTGGATCGACCTGGTGGCGGGTCGTTTGCGTTCCTCCTATTGGCACCGGCTCCGCTGGCGTCCCGCCGCCCCGCTAGAAACCGCTGGCAGCCCGGTATTTGCCGAACCCGATTGCCGCTTCTGCCAAGCCCGAGACCAACGCTTTACGGGGAAGTCAGCCGGGTAATGTTTGCCGTCGCTGCCGGGATATGGTACGATGTGGCTCGAATGGCTGGGCGGCGGTCGTCCAGCAGCGGATCGGTGGCCGACGGACGCGGGATGGACCGGAGCGGCGGTGAGGCCCTTTCATGTGGTTGGGCCGTTCGTCGTCGGTCGGTCATCCCGGTCGTTCTGTCGCTGGCTGGAGACCGTAGATGCGTGCAGGAAAATCAGCCCTGACGTTCGTTGCCGCCGTAGGATTGGTCGGGATCTTCGCGACAGTTGGCTGTGATATGCCACGAGAAGAACCCGGTCCCCTCCCGCGAACAACGGCATCGAATTCATTCAAGCGTATCCGCAAGTCGCATGGCTCAGGCGTCGGCAGGGGGGTGAGTACTTATTGGGAGGAAGGTCGCAGGCTTGTGACGCCCCATGACCGTGTGACTGATATTCGAAATGCGATAGAAGCTGGCCTGCGTGAACACTTGTTGCGAAAACAGGTCGCCGAGCTGAATGATGGAAGGAGGTTCGAGCGGCCATCAACCTACGTACACGCAACGGTCATCTCGCTTCGTCCTGATATTGCCATTGCGTCTGTTGCTGAAATACCCGTTGATTCGTTAAAGGGCCCATTTGACGACTTCATTCTCCGATCAGTGTTATGGCCGGGTGGTTCGCTACCCAATGACGCCAAGAGAGCGTTCGGCAATGAGTACATCAATTGCTACAATGGAAACTTGACCGTTTCTGCTGGGCCGATTGCCCCCTTCAACGAAGAAATGTACGCCATCTCGGGCGAAAAGAACATGGGCCCCCAACGGATACAGTTTGTCGAAAACCAGGCGACGGTCAAACTGCACAACGCAGTCATCACCATGACTCACGACGGCACCACCGTTCGCGTCAGAGTGGACTACCGCTGAGGGATGTCGCCAACGCTCAGCAAACAACGGCGTTGCACGCGAGCGGGCGACAACGCCGATCTTGGAACCAACGTCCAACGGGGCCCCCGCGTTACCACCATCGTTCACGGAACGCAAACAAAGGGATACACGGCCATGACGATCAACTTCGAATGCAAGAAGTGCCGGAACGAATTCGCCCGCGATGTCGGCAAGATAGGGATCGACCACAGCGGGATGCGCCCGACGTTCAGCAAAGACATTGTGTGCCCCAGGTGCGGGAAGCTCACGATGGATGATGTGCTCCTGACTAAACTGGGCCAGACCCAGATGACCGCAGCCACCATGGGACTGTAGAACGTCGTGGACAGGATGGCCGCGAGTGGTGCAAATCAACCTCGAACCCCCAGGCTTCGAAGACCGGAACATTGCCCGTTTCCGCCACCGTGCACATCACGAGTGCAGAAAGGCCCAGACCTCTCTCGAACGGTGAGCATCTTAGTGACCAACTGGCCGACTTGGATCCTGCGAGCCGTCTCGCCAACTACGCTGATTCTATCCGGAGAACCGCGTCCTGCAAGGATTGACGATGGTCGCCAGCCTGTTTCACCCGGATCGATGTCGCTGATCGCGACCGCATCGCCAGCCTGACCGCCAACGATCTCTGCGGCGATCAGCGGCCAAGCCATCATGGGTCTCGCGCACCTGTTGCGCAGGAGACACCTCGACCAGCCCGTCGCCGGAACCGAACTGCCACGTGCTCCCGGTGATCGCAGCCCCAAACGTCCCCCTACCCCTCGAAAAAGTAAAAAGCAGCCGATCCCCTACCCGCGTTTTGAACAAGCTGAATCGGCGTCCGCTCCCCGCACCACAAACCGGTATTTTACAAATCGGGCCGGGTGCGTGCGTAACGATTACGCAGGGCTGAGTTCAGTCAGGTTGTTGCGAACCAAGTCGGATTTTACAAATCGGCCCTCGGACGACGAACCCTAGCCGCGAGCCTGCCCATCATCGCAGCACCATCACGGCCCCTGTCACCGCGCGAACCTTTGACGATGTTCGATGGTCATCTTGGCAGCCGGTGTTCTTTCCGGACCAAACCGCTGTTCGGACGCCGGCCATGATGGCCAAGAAGCTCCAGACCGTAAAAAGTAGCACTGCGATGACCTGATCCCATTGCTCTGTACACGTTGCTGGCCGCGCTCATCGACCGCGCCTTGTG
>SKVE01000542.1 GCA_007129635.1 Planctomycetaceae bacterium | reverse complement strand
TTTCCGTTAGTTGCCTGCTTGTCGCTCATGGATTCTCCCATCCAAGAAAATGAATGTCTTGGCCCCTCTCCTGGACCCCTCGCATCGTCAAGCTGCTGGTCGCAGTATAACGTTTACGGTCGAAAGATGCGCGATCGGGGGATGACCGGTCGGGGAAATCGCCTATAATCAGTGACAGTTGATTTGTTCCGGTTCAGATGCGGACAAACGGAGGTGATTAAGGTGTTTTTTGCTTGTGATCCAAAGCGATGGCTGCAACGCGGCGGGTGGAGTCTGTTGTTGATCGCCGGGCTGATGGCGTTGGGGGGGGATATCCGAGCGGACGAACCGGCGGCGCGTGAGCAACTGGATTATTTCGAAAAGCACATTCGCCCGGTGCTGGTCGACCGGTGTTATTCATGCCATTCGGCGGATTCCACCGTGTTGCAGGGCGGTTTGCGTCTGGATTCGGCGCCGGCCATGTTGCGTGGGGGTGATTCCGGACCGCTGTTCGAGCCGGGCAAAGCGGACGATAGCTTGCTGATCGCCTCGTTGCGTTGGGAATTGTACGAGATGCCGCCGGATGCCAAGCTGTCGGACGAAGTGGTGCAGCATTTCGTCAGGTGGATCGAGATGGGAGCGCCCGACCCGCGAGTCGACGAGGACGCGGAGACGATGACCGGCCCCGACGCAGGGGCCGTCGCGACCCACTGGGCATTCCGGCCGCCCGTGCTGGTCACCCCCCCGGCCGTCCAGGCCACCGACTGGTCGGCGACAGATATCGATCGATTCATCTTGGCCGGACTCGAACAACACGGTTTGACTCCATCACCGCCGGCCGATCGGCGGGCCCAACTTCGCCGGTTAACCTACGACTTGACGGGACTGCCTCCTTCGTTCGAAGAGCTGGCTGATTTTGCCGCCGCCGACGACGACGCTTATTTGGCTGCGGTCGACCGGTTGCTGGCTTCACAGCACTTCGGTGAACGTTGGGGACGGCATTGGCTGGATGTATCCCGGTACGCGGACACCAAGGGCTACGTGTTCCAAGAGGATCGCAATTACCCGTTTGCGTACACGTATCGCGACTGGGTCATTCGCGCGCTGAACGAAGATCTGCCCTATGACGAGTTCATTGTGGCCCAGTTGGCCGCCGACCACCTGGACGACGCGTCCGCTGTGCCGGCGACGGGATTCTTGACGTTGGGTCGGCGGTTTATCAACAACCGGCACGACATCATCGACGATCGGATCGACGTGATGACTCGCGGGCTGATGGGGCTGACCGTCTCGTGTGCTCGCTGCCACGATCACAAGTACGATCCGGTGTCGATCGGCGACTATTACGCCTTGTACGGCGTGTTTGCCAGTTCCCGCGAACCGCAGGAAGAATCGGCTCCCTTGCTGCTGGTCGATACGGACCAGCCCTACGATCCGGTGATCTTCGTGCGAGGCAGTCCGGGCAACCGCGGAGATCGGGTGCCGCGGCGGTTCCTGTCCTGTTTGAGCGAGGGTGAGCCGGAACCGTTTTCGCAAGGCAGCGGGCGTCTGGAGATGGCCCAAGCGATTGCCAGCGACGCGAACCCATTGACGGCTCGCGTCTGGGTGAATCGAGTCTGGATGCATCTGCTGGGCGAAGGGCTGGTGACCACCCCCAGCGATTTCGGCATGCGCAGCGATCCGCCGAGCCACCCCGAACTGTTGGATTGGCTGGCCAGCCGGTTCGTCCAGGAGGGTTGGTCGACCAAATGGTTAGTCCGGCAGATCGTCTTGTCGAACGTCTACCGCCAGGCGAGCGACGATCGCCTGGACGCTGCCGCCATCGATCCGGAGAACCGTCTGTTGTGGCGTGCCCATCGTCGCCGACTGGATCTGGAATCGTTGCGCGACAGCCTGTTGGTCGCGGCGGGCCGTCTGGATACGACGATGGGTGGTCCGTCGATCGAATTGACGCAGGAGCCTTTCCCGGTCCGTCGTACGGTTTACGGTTTCATCGAGCGTCAGAATTTGCCTGCCTTTTTCCGCACGTTCGATTTCGCCGGTCCGGATACGCATTCGCCCAAACGGCCTCACACCACCGTGCCCCAGCAGGCCTTGTTCTTGATGAACAGCCCCTTCGTGCTGCAGCAAGCTATGCATCTGGCCGATCGGGATTCGGATCATGCGGCGACCGACGACCAGCGGATCGTCCGCCTGTTCCAGATGGCCCTGGGTCGCGAACCGGCCGAGGACGAACTTCTCGCGGCCCAGCAGTTCCTGGCGTCGGCGCAGCTTGCGGAGGACGCGGACGGAGCGGAGGGAACGGCCCGCTGGCAATACGGGTGGGGGCATTACGACGAATCGACATCGCGCGTCGTTTTTCAGCCGCTGCCGCACTTTACCGGCAACGCCTGGCAGGGCGGTGCTGAGTTGCCTGACCCGCAATTGGGTTGGGTCACGTTGAACGCCGGCGGCGGCCATCCGGGCGGCCCTCAGCACGCAGCCATCCGGCGATGGACGGCACCACGACCCGGCAGCCTGAGCATCCGCGGCAGCCTGGAGCATCCGTCGGACCAGGGGGATGGCGTGCGGGGACGGGTGGTCAGCGATCGGCAGGGGCTGATCGGCCAATGGACGGCGCAACACGGCAAAACGTCCACTCGGGTCGAACCGCTCGATGTCCAGGCGGGAGAGACGATCGATCTGGTTACGGATTGCCGAGAGAATCCGAATTTTGACGGGTTCCGCTGGTCGGTCCGGATGCGTCTGGAGCCGAGCGGTGATGGGCCGCCGCAGACTTGGGATTCCGCTGCCGAGTTCGGTGGCCCGGCACCCGAGCCGCTGGACCGCTGGCAGCGGTTGGCGCACGTCCTGTTGTTGACGAACGAATTCGCCTTTATCGACTGAACGCAAAGGAGGTCGAACGGTGTTTGCACACGATACGCGACTGGAACATCTGGCGTTGACTCGCCGCGAACTACTGAATCGATGCGGCATGGGTTTAGGAGCCCTGGCGTTAGGCCCGTTGATGGGCCAGGCTGCTGGGGCGGCCCCGCTGGGCAGCAATCCGCTGGAACCGCGCGCCCCGCATTTTCCCGCCAAGGCCAAGCATGTGATCCACCTGTTCATGAACGGCGGGCCATCGCATGTCGATACGTTTGACCCGAAGCCAAAGCTGCAGGAGTACGCAGGCAAGGAACTGCCGACCGGGAATCTCAAGACGGAACGGCCGACCGGCGCCGCCATGCCCTCGCCGTTCTCGTTCCAGCAACACGGTCACAGCGGGATCGAGGTCAGCGAGCTGTTCGCCAAGACGGCCGAATCGATCGACGAGATCGCCGTGATCCGATCGATGTACGCCGATGTGCCCAATCATGAACCTTCGCTGCTGTTGATGAATTGCGGCGATGCGCGTCTGATCCGGCCCAGCGTCGGATCCTGGGTGACTTACGGCTTGGGCACCGAGAACCAGAACCTGCCGGCCTTTGTGGCCATGTGTCCCGGCGGCTATCCCATCCAGGAATCGCAGAATTGGCAAGCCGGCTTCCTGCCGGGGATCTTCCAGGGCACTTATATCGATACCCAGCATACGGCGATCGAACGGTTGATCGAACACATCCGCAACCGGCGGATCAGCCTGCCCCGGCAGCGGCAGCAGTTGGATCTGTTGGCTCAATGGAACCAGCGGCATCAGGAAGCTCGACAACAGGACGCCGATCTGGAGGCTCGCATCCAGTCCTTCGAGCTGGCGTTTCGCATGCAGACCGAGGCGGCCGATGCGTTCGACGTCAGCCGCGAGCCCCAGCATATCCTCGACATGTACGGACCCGGCGTCCAAGCGCGTCAAATCCTGATCGCTCGACGCCTGGTCGAACGAGGCGTGCGTTTCGTCCAGGTCTGGCACGGTGCCGGCCAGCCATGGGATAACCATGACGACCTGGAGATCCAGCACCGCCGGCTGGCCGGCCAATGCGATCAGGCGATCGGCGCTCTGCTGAAAGATCTGAAGCAACGTGGGCTGTTGGAAGAGACGCTGGTCATTTGGGGAGGCGAATTCGGACGCACGCCGTCGGTCGAGTTGCCCCGAGAGGGCTTGAATGCGGGCAAGG
>SKVE01000315.1 GCA_007129635.1 Planctomycetaceae bacterium | reverse complement strand
GAACTTCTTCTTGTTGAACGGTTTGCAGTCCGTCTCGACCACGGCCAATTCGCACAGCCGCAGCCAAGTTTGCCATCGCCCCCTTTTGGCCTTCGACTGTGGGCGACTTTCGGAACGCGAATTGCGGTTTCTCCCAACCGGCTTTCCAAGCTTCCACGCTGGCTACGCCGAAGAACCGCAACACTTCGTCCAACCGTGTGGTCGTATCCGTCGCCTCGGAGATCTTGCCGCGATGGATCAGTTCCTTGGTAGGGATGGTCTTGAGCCAGGCCAAGACGCTTGGCGCTTGCGCATGGCCGCGCTGGGCGGCACGCATCTGATGCGTCTGGTCGTTCGCTTCCAGGCTATTCCAGAGTGCGACCGGGCGGTATGGCATCGTCTGGTATGCAAGCGGCGCGTTTACGCGGTATTTTCAATTTGCTTGTCATTCGTTTCGACTCTCAAAATCAACGTCTTGGCTAAGATTGCAAGCAAACACGTGGCCCGGCATCTCCGAGGCCGGGATCTGCGTCTCTTGGTGGGTTCCGAGCGCCGATCGGAACCGGATCGGTGTGGACGTTGCCAACATTCTGGAGTCGCGTTCCGCGCCCGCGACCCACGAATGCTGACGTGCACCGGTGAGTTTCCGAGCGTCATCGCTTCGGAAGAAGGGGATTCATTTCAGGTCATATCGGGTTTCTCGCGTGATCGATGATTGACAAAAAACTTTTGGTCAGATGCTTCTTCCGCGCTTTCTTTTGCGGTCCGATTCTGCAAGACTGTAGAGTGATCGCAAGATCTCGATGTTCGATTCGCATGGATTTCCTTCTGCCTCTAAACCATGGAGTACTTTCGGAATGAATGACCGCCACCTCTCCCGTCGCGACTTCCTACAGCGTTCTTCGATGCTTGCCGCTTCCGCCGGCGCGGTGCCCTACTTCTTCAGTAGCCGGGTGGCGAAAGCCAAGGCGGCGAATGATCGATTGGGCGTGGGTTCGATCGGTACCGGAGGCATGGGGTCGGGGATCGGTCACAGTGCCGGGAATCGCGGTGAAATGCGAGCTTGTGCCGATGTCGATCTGAGTCGCGCCGAGGCGTTCGCCCAGCGTTATGAAGGACGCTGCACGGTGTACCAGGACTATCGCCAGTTATTGGATCGGGACGACATCCAGGTGATCACGATCGGAACGCCCGACCACTGGCACACCAAGCCGGCGATCGAGGCGATGCAAGCGGGTAAGCATGTGTACTGCGAAAAACCGCTGACGCTGACCATCGAAGAAGGGCAGTTGATCACCAAGGTGGCTCGGCAGTCGGGCGTCGTGTTCCAGGTGGGCAGCCAGCAACGAAGCGATCGAGGCAGGTTCCTGACGGCCATCGCGCTGGCTCGGAGCGGCCGCCTGGGCAAACGGCTGACCGCGACCTGCTCGTTGGGCGCCGGGCCTGGCGGTGGACCGTTCGAGACGTCGGACCCACCTGCGAATTTGGATTGGGACGTCTGGCTGGGCCAGTGCCCGCTGGTCCCCTACACGCCTCAACGCTGCCATGGCAATTTCCGCTGGTGGCTGGAATACTCCGGCGGCAAAATGACCGATTGGGGAGCACACCACGTCGATATCGCTCAATGGGGCCTGGGACATGAACTGACCGGCCCGGTGGAAATCGAGGGCGAAGGCAATTTTCCTCATCTGCCCGACGACTTCGATCCCGTGGCCTTCTACGCCGGAAAGCAGCAGATCCCCAACGGTTACAACACGGCGACGACGTTCCGCGTTACCGCAAACTTTGCCGACGGTGCGAAGATGATCATCCAGCACGGCCCGGACAACGGCGTTTGGTTCGAAGGCGATAAAGGGCGCATCTTCGTGAACCGAGGACGGATCTCGGGGACGCCCATCGAGCAACTGACCGACGACGATCGCCAATGGCTGGCCGAAGAAACGGCCAAGCTGTACAAAGACGCACCGTTTCAGGGCGGCCACATGGGCAACTTTTTCTGGTGCATTGAAAACGGCGGCGAACCGGTGTCGGATGTCTACACTCATCATCGCGCCGTCTCGACCTGTCACCTGGCCAACCACGCGATGCTGCTGGGCCGGAAACTGCGCTGGGATCCGGAAAACGAGCGATTCTTGGGTGACGACGTCGCGGACCAATTGATCGCCCGCCCGCGACGCGAGATGTACGATATCCAAATCTGAAGTGTAAGCACTCAGCCAGATATCCCTGGGTAAAATCGGCAGAAGGGGTCGGGAGTCGTTTTTGGGCAAACCGCTTGCCTTGTGGTTGATCGTTGCCCGAAAACGACTGCCGACCCCGTTGATTGCGGCCCGACTTGACGCAAGGTAGACTGTTGCCTGGTGCGGAGATCGGCGTGGAACGCGGGCTTGTCGAATCGGTGTGGATTGTCTTGGAGGCCAATCCCGGCAAGATGGCCTTGAACAATCGCCCCACCAAATTCGCCAGCGTGCGGTACCGCTTCTTCGACTCGTCGTTCACTAGGATCTTTTCCACGGCATCCTTCAGCAGTACGGCATCCTCCAGCATTACTACCCGCCCGAAGCCTTCCACATTGGGGATCCGCCGTCACGTCGAAGCCCTTCTCTTCGCAGAACGCCCCGTCTCGGCGATCGCTTGCCGCAGCCGCTCGATCAACTCGGCCTTCGTCAAGCGGATTGCTCACGGTTGAATTTTCGTCCGTCGGGCATACAATTTCAATCAATTAGTTTTCTGCAGACCAGGGAGATTTTTCATGAAATTCGCGAAACCATCGCGCTCGGCCCGAGCGTTCACGCTCGTCGAGCTTCTGGTGGTGATTGCCATCATCGGGGTTCTCGTTGCGCTGCTGTTGCCCGCCGTGCAGGCCGCTCGAGAGGCGGCGAGGCGGACCCAGTGCGTGAACAACCTCAAACAGATCGGTGTCGGCTTCCACAACTACCACGACACTTTCGGCGTGCTGCCGCCGGCCTACGTGATCCAGCCGGGCGGCGGCGGAATACACGGTCCTCCCGACCCCGAGACCCGCGACGCGGGCCCCGGATGGGCGTGGGGCGCGCTGTTGCTGCCGTTTCTGGAGCAGAGTCCGCTGCACGCGGCGTTCGATTTCAATCTGCCCTGCTGGCACGTCGATAATGCCAGCCCCGCGCGGACGCAGTTGCCAGCTTTCCTCTGCCCTTCGGCGACGGAAACGAACCGGCCCGTGGACATCCGAGATGGGGCGGGCCAGACGCTGGCCACGTTCGGCCGCTCGACATACGTGCTGAACGCTGGGCGGGTGGCACCCTGGGACTTTGCCGTCGACAGCTACCAGGGGATTGCCGACGGGCCGCTGTACCGCAATTCGCCCACTCGGTTCGCCGACGTCAGCGACGGCCTGTCGAACACGGTGTTCGCGGGCGAACACCACCCGCTGGTCAGCGACAAGACGTGGGTGGGTGTGGTGCCGGGCGCCGAGGTCTGTCCGACGCCGCAGTTCGCGTTTTCCTACTGTGAAACAGCCGGAACGTTGGTCAACGTCCATAGCGGACCGGCGGCCAGCGAGGGGTACGTGATCCATCCACCCAACAACCCGCTGGCCCACGTGGACGCAATGTTCGCTCAGCATCCCGGCGGTTGCAACGTACTTTTGGGCGACGGCAGCGTGCGGTTCGTCTCGGAAACGATCAACCAGCTCACCTGGGCAGCGCTGGCCACCCGGGCCGGAGGCGAGGTGATCGGCGACTTCTGACCGATCGAACACCAACCACGAGAAACCTCAGGGAACCCAAGATGGATACCAAACGTTCGTTAGTCGCGCTGTTGGCGTTGGCGGTTTCCGCCGTCGTCTGCGGCGGGTGCGGCCGACCGCAGGTGGCTCCCGAGCATCTGGGGCTGACCGCAGAATTGCGCACGGCCATTTCGACGCAGAACGTCGAGTGGCTAGAGCGGGCCGAGACGCTTGTCGAACAGCACCACCAGGCCGGGGAGATGTCCGACAGGGAGTACAAGGCGTTTCGCTCGATCATCGAGAAGGCGCACGACGAAGCGTGGGACGCGGCGGAACGCGAGGTCCTGGCGCTTCAGAAAGCGCAACGACCGACGCGGGAGCAG
>SKVE01000402.1 GCA_007129635.1 Planctomycetaceae bacterium | reverse complement strand
TCAGTTTGTTTGCTTTTCGCCTGATTTTGAATATTCTGAAGTGCCGATTTCCGTTCCGACGAGAACGATCCTCCCCGCTTGCCGGGCGAGAGTTTTCAGGCTCCCTAGCCAAGCAGCAAAAACGGTTCAGAGCCCCTCGTTCCTGGCCGGAAAACCTAACGATCACGCCGACAAGCGGCGAGGATTCGGGGCCCATCGTTCGCCGCGAAGTAGAAACAAAAACGGGATCAAAGACATTGGCCTTGATCATTGATAAGCACAAAACGAACACGCCACTCCCGACCCCGTTGCGTCACCCATGCAAGGCTGGCCGTCGGCTCGATGCGCTGGATCCCACCCGTCGCCGTCGATTCCCGCTCCGCGCAGAAGCTCGATGTCCTGGCCGTGCCCGCATCCGTAATCGAAAAACGACGTTTCGGTAGGCGTACGTCCTCGGTTCCGTGGTCAAAGAAATACGAAAGCACCTGCCGCCGGATTGCTCTTACACGGTCGTCAAGCTGACGCTCGCGACCAGATCGGTTTCATTCGTCGAGGTAGCAGATTTCGACACTGCCCCGGAGCCCGCCATCGGCACGATCATCGCGGTGAAACCGGATGACTCCTGCCGACGTCGACAAATTACGCATCGGACGCAGAAGCTACTGGCGACAGCACGTGGAACCACGGCTGAGCGAAAGGTCGATGGGTCGGTGAGGCGGTGGGCGTAGGGCCGCGGGATTTATGGTTTTCTGCCGGTTCGCCCTCGCCCGCCGTGCCGATTCTGCTAGAATGCGTGCATGTCAACAGCCAGCGAAAAAACACACATCGAGGTGACGCCGGGGGTATGCGGAGGCAAACCTCGCATCACCGGACATCGCATTCGTGTCCAGGACATCGTTCTCTGGACAGAAGGTGGCCTGTCGCCGGACGAGATTGTTGATCGCTTTCCGCAACTCTCCTTGGCCGACGTGCATGCCGCGCTGGCATACTATCACGATCATCGCGAGCAGATCGATCAACAAATCCGGGACGACGACGACTTGATCTCGCGGTTGAGACAGGAAAACGGTCCTGGCCTACTCGACCGACTGAAGGGCGCGAACCTTGGAGATCTGACCTTGCTCCGGCGAGTCTATGCCGCAGAGGATATGGCAAACCGCGTGGAGTACCTGTGACGTGTCCGCCTTGCAGCCGGCATCCTCCAGCCTGGCAGGTCCGCGCCAGCCTCCGGGTCGCGTAGCGTTTCCCAAGGCCAATACAGCACGCGCGGGTCGTCGCTGGAGATCTGCAGTTGCAGTTGGCCGTACTGCTCGCTGGTGGCCGCGTCGAACAACCGCCCCGTGGCCCGATCGCCGAACAAGGTCCGAAACGCCTGCTCGCCCCCGGCTTTCAGCGCATCCCGCAGCCGCTCGGCATGATCGGTTTCCGGGTGATAGGGATAATCCAGAAACCCTTCCAGATACCAGCGCAGCTCGCGCATCAGGTCGCTGTTCGGCCGCCCCGCGACCGGGAACCCGACAGGCGACGGCATGACCACAGGCCCGATCGTCTTGCCGTCCGGCAAACGCACCACCTGAAACTGGGCAGGATCGTTCTGGTCCACATGGCGGACAATCAGTGTTTTCATCGTCAGTCCCCAGCGCCGCGAACGAATAGTTCCCTAGCTTGTCTGGCAACCCCCAGTTTCCGCGGGCTCCGCTGCCGTGTCAATCGGGGGTGATCGCTGACGAGCCTGAATAGGGCTGTTCGTCAGGCTATCGGACGATTACGCGTCATGCCGTTCGGCACCGACGCCGCTTCCGAGGAGCTGAACCTGCAGCGGTTGGGCCTCCTTTGCCGACGGCTTCAATCAGACACATTTTCTCCAGTAGATTCAGGGAGGCCAACAGATTGGGTTCATGGAGAAGGAAATAGAACCCGGCAACCGCCACGAGTTCCTTCTTCCAAGAGTACAATGGTTGTTGGTTGTGTTTCGGTTAGAATGAGGCTCTTGACTAGCGTGCTCAGCGGCCGCAAGCAACCAAACGGCTGGAGGCATAGCGAGTACACTGTGACGATCGAGGGACGAACAGCGAAGGACATCGGCCATTTGCGGACATCAGCACGTTCCTGGATACTGGGGTTTGTCCGACGGGAGGTGATCAACGATGCGAACGATGAACTTGGACTTTCCGGACGAGGTTTTCCCGACGCTCCGCCAAACTCCTCAGGAGTTTGCCTGCGAGTTACGTTTGGCTGCGGCGGCGCATTGGTACGGGCGTGGGGAGATCTCGCAAGAACAGGCGGCGATGATCGCCGGTCTCAACCGCGTTCAGTTTCTGGATGCACTCGCCAGACGCGGCATCCCGGTATTCGTCGTCGACATGGATGATCTCCAGGAGGAACTGGATCGTGGCTGATTCTGCAGTGGTCAACGCGTCACCCCTTATCCTGCTTGCCCGTGCAGGTCATATTGAGTTGTTGAAGTTGGCTGCAGACTTGGTGATTGTGCCCAAACCGGTGGCAGACGAGATTTGTGCCGGCGTTGCCGCCGATGCCGCGGTGACCGCGCTCCAATCGCTAGACTGGCTTCAAACGGAAGATCCTGGTACCGTCTCACCGGCTGTTGCCCGTTGGAACCTCGGCCCCGGGGAATCCTCCGTGCTGACCTGGGCGCTTGCCCACCCGGGCGCAGAAGCGATCATCGACGACCTGATGGGGCGCCGTTGTGCGAAAGTCTTGGGCGTTCCGGTGCGCGGTACCCTGGGGCTTGTGCTTACGGCAAAGCTGCGAAAGCGGATTCCGGAAGCCCGTCCGGTGGTCGAGCAACTGCGCAGTTGTGGAATGTACCTGTCTAAGCAGGTTCTTGACGGAGCTTTGGCGAAAATCGGCGAGTAATGAATGATGCTCCCTGCCCTGCCCACCTAGCTGAAAACATCCGCAAGCACTTGCTCTTCTACCTGCCCAGATCACCCACGAATGGCATGGTTCGGTGTGAGATGTCGAGTGGTATGGCAGGGTAAACCTTGGAGAGAAGCGGGAAAAGTGTTGGTGCGTGTCGGTGGAACAGAGACGTTGGAGTCTCGATCCGTGGGCTGGGCAGCGGGAAAGGCGCCGAGCAGCAGCGTGGAGCTTCGTGGATCTGGATGAACGTTGCTCTTCGGCGATCGTCCCCAACTGGTGATAGCTGCTGGCCGCGCCGTGTTCGTTCCCCTGCTTCTCATCGATCGCCAGCGCTTTGCGATACCACTGCTCTGCCCGCCGCGCAGGAACCCCAGCAATCGCTGCAGTCGCGCAGCAACTCGCTCAGCACCTCGGCCGTCTGCGGATCCGGTTTGCCCTGCTCGTCCTCGAACACCAACTGACCTTGCAGGCCCTGCAGCGCGTAGGGATTAGGGTGGCCCAGCGCCGCACCGTAGGCTCCGTGCCCATCGAAGTGCAGGATGTGGTAGTGGTGCGGCCACTTGCGAAGGTGGTCCCGTAGCGCGTCGAAGGTCGGCGGACGCAGGATGGTGACCGAGGCCGGCAGCCGCAGCGCGTCGATCTGGTCCACCAACGGCCGCGAGATGCTGCGGTAGCGGACGTCGGCGTCGAACGGCCGAGCGGTCACCAGCAGGATATTCACGCGGCCCCGCGGTAACTGGTCGGACAGCGGATGCGGATCGCGGAGCCGGTTCAATTGCCGCTGGACCTGGCAGGTCCGCGCCAGCACGCCGGCTTCCGGGTCGCGTAGCGCTTCCCAGGGCAGCTCGCGCATCAGGTCGCTGTTCGGCCGACCCGCGACCGGGAACCCGACCGGCGACGACACGACCACAGGCCCGATCGTCTTGCCGTCCGTTAAACGCACCACCTGAAACTGGGCAGGATCGCTCTGATCGACATGGCGGACAATCAGTGTTTTCATCGTCACTTCCCAACGCCGCGGGTGAACCGTTCCCCGAAAAGCCCCGAAGACGCCCGGAGCGGCCGGGATCGCGTCGGTCGCCAGAAGCGGTGCGTCGGTGCGTCGGTGCGTCGGTGAGTCGGTGGAGCGGTGGAACGGTGGAACGGTGGAACGGGCGTAGTTGCCAAACCTGCTTCCACCGGTGCGGGACCGGTGGGGAGCGGGTCG
>SKVE01000068.1 GCA_007129635.1 Planctomycetaceae bacterium | reverse complement strand
TCAAGCGACGGATTGGGATTTTCGTTGGGACACCAGCGGTACGGGCGCGCTGCCGCATGTGGTCCGTGCCGGAGCGATCAGCCAGTCCGGCGATGGCCAACTGGAGCAGGTGGTGTGGAGCGAGCGGCATGGCAGCCAACGCATCGTGCTGGACGAAGCCACGCTGGCCCCGAAAGAAACAACGCCGCCTGACCCCGCACCGGCCTGGCGACGTGCCCTGTCGGTGCCCGAATCGGATTTCCGAGTTCCCGCGAACGACCGGCTGCTACGCAAGGGCGGGCGGATGGCAGTCCAGTGGATCGGGGATCAGGGTCAATCCGCCGACGATCGCAACCGGTACCTGCTGCGCTGGGAAAATGCTGGCGGCAACAATGACCGCCCCGTCCCCGAACCTAGGCCCGAACCGACGATGCTTCGAGTGCTACGTTTGGTCACAGAAGGGGCCTGATCTGGCGTGTTCAATTCTTTCGATTTTCGCCAGATTTTGAATTTTCTGCTAGGCCTATTTCCATGGAACACGCCGGGCCGCGAGTCGTTTCTAGCTCGCGCGACGGCGTTGGCGATAGTACTTCAGGCCGGGCACAAAGAAGCTGATGGCGGCGACCGCGCCAAAGATCAGGTGGGCCACGGCCGGCATTAGCGCCATCAGGAAGGCGGTGGCGAACAGCGCGGCGGCTTGAACGTAAAACGCACCCGCCAGGATCCCCGCTTTGATCAAAAAGACCATCCCGGTGACCAAGGCGACGACGGGTGACAGAGTCAGCACGGGCATTCCCAGCAGCATCTCGATAAAGAAGAGCAGGCCGATCGCCACCATGCTGGCTCCCCAGACATGAGCGATTTGACGCTCGACAAATGTCACCGGTCCAACGCGTCGGCGCAAAGCCCAGAAGACGCCGGCCCAAGTCCCCAACCCGGCGGTCCAAAGCATGATGTAAACCCACCGATCGTCGTAGCCCAACAGGTGCAGGGCGTTGGTCAGGACGCAGGCGATCAGTAGAACCAGGCTATGCCACATCCACAGCAGGCCCCAGTTTTCCAGGACCGGAGCATGATGCGTATCGCGGAACACCTGCGTCAGCAGATGCAGGAATTGGCCGCCGCGCGCCGCGATGGGCTCGCCTTTTAGAAATGCTTCGAGATCGTTTGCCAGATCGGCTGCGGTGGCATATCGCAGATCTGCCGGCTTTTGGAGGCATCGCAAGGCAATCATTTCCAAATCCCGATCGGCTTGGGGATTCAGCATTTGCGGCGGAACAGGGTCCTGTTCCAGCACCATCAGCAGCGTATCGACGGTCGATGCCGCTTGGAACGGAGACCGTCCCGTCAGCATGTGATACAGGATCGCGCCCAGACTGTACACATCGCTGGCGGGTCCGACCTGGCCGCGATCGCCCGCCGCCTGCTCGGGCGCCATGTAAGCGGGTGTGCCCAGAATGTCACCGGTCTGAGTGATCACCGAGAGGTGGCTGGTGCGTTTGGCCAGTCCGAAATCCGTGACCAGCGGCTGACCGTGCTGGTCGACCAGGATGTTCGATGGCTTCAGATCGCGATGCAGGATCCCGTGTTGGTGAGCGAAATCGATACCTCGAGCTACGGCTGCCAGGATGCGAGCAGCCTTGCGAGGCGGCAATGGCTGGGAAGCCAAAAGACTGGACAGCGTTCGGCCTCGAATGTACTTCATGCTGAAATACGGGCCCGACCGCGACTCGCCCACCTCGTACACCGGGACAATATGCGGGTGTTCCAGACGAGCCGTCGCTTCGGCTTCGACGCGAAACCGCTGACGATCCACCCCGCTGGCCAGTGGGCCGCGAAGGATCATCTTCACGGCAACTTCACGGTCCAAACCCACCTGCCGTGCCCGGTAGACGATCCCCATGCCACCGCGGCCGATCTCCTCCAGCAACTCGTATCCGGCGAACCGGCAGGGAAGCGTGACCACGGCTTCAGGCCATTCGGACAGCTCCGCTTGGCTGACTTGGGATTGGCTGCCCGCCGCATCGGCCACCATCACGGCTCCCCAGAGCCGTCGTAATTCGGCCGAGTGTTCCGGATACTGACTGCAGACTCGTTCCAAATCGACCTCTTCCCCACGCAAAACGGCATCGGTCATATCGGCCAGCAATAAGGCCAGGAATTGATCGTCGACCGTTCCGGTGGAAAAAGAATCGTTCCGTATCATGATGTATCTATCGTTGGGTTCACTCGAGCGTTTCGCCCAAGAGCGTCCGCAGACGACGGATGGCTCGCAGGTAACGCATGCTTGCGGCTGGTTCGGTCAGCCCCAAAGCCTGGGAGGCTTCCTGGTTGGTCAACTGTTCGTAGTGCCGCATGACAATGATTTCGTGATCCGAATCGGAAAGACGCGTGATCGCTCGTTCGACTTGCCGAGCCATTTCGCGACGCGTGGCTGCAGCGGCAGGGGTCAGTTCCGGGTCACACAGCCGTTCGGCCAAGATCATGCTCGAATGGTCGTCGCCCTGGGACGCCATGGCCTGCTCGCGATCCACGCTCCGTTTCGCCGACGCCCGATGGCGGCGATGAGCGTCGATGATCCGGTCGCGGGTGATTTGACGGATCCAAAGATGAAAGGACATGCCGGGATTCTTCAGATAATCCTGTAACCGCCGATTGGCCTCGACCAAAACATCCTGGACCACGTCGCTGACGTCGACTCGCCGCTGAATCTTTCGATCCAACCGCATCCGCACCATGCGATGAACGGCCGCTCGATGATGGTCCAACAGACGGTTCACCGCCCGCGGGTCACCGACCTTAACGTCTGACAGCAACTGTTCGGTTTTTTCCGGTTCCGGCCACATAGCGTCCTCTACACTCCTCCCCTTATATTTAAGCATCGTAACGCGGAATCGACAGGTCGCATCGGCTGAAATTGCGGCAGATTTCTGTTAGAAATAGGGGGAAGACCAGAATCCAACGGACGCTGGACTTCGTCTACTACCAACGAGAAGAGGCATCGTGTGTCGGAATCAGCACGAAGAACGTCGACTGACGATCGGTCGTCCTGCGACCAGATGCTGGAAGAGGCGTTTTCGTGCTACCAGCCAGAATTACTGGGGATGCTTTACCACTTTATTGGTAATTTCGAGGATGCTCGGGATGCCTTGCAGGAGACCTTTATTAAGTGCTGGAAGCACCGCGATCAGGTGGTAGAGATTAGCAATTTGAAGGCTTGGATTTTTCGAATCGCTTTGAACACGGGTCGCGACATGCGTCAGACGGCGTGGCGACGACGAAAGCGACCACTGCCCGAGGACCCAGGGACGCTCGCCACGGGAGGGGAGGGACCGGAACACGAAGTGGAACATCGCGAACAACTGTCTCTGATCCGCCAGGCGGTTCGCCGCTTGCGATCGGAGGAACAAGAGGTCTTTCTGCTCAGACAGAACGCTCAATTGACCTACGAACAGATCGCCGACACCGTGGGGATCCCCACGGGGACGGTGAAGACTCGGATGCGTCTGGCGCTGATCCATTTGCGAGAAGCGTTGGCGCAAACCGAGTAACGCGGGAAGGGGGAAAGCATCATGGATCATCCAGAAAACGTGGAGCAACAGTTATGGGAACTGGTGTACGAACTGTTGCCGAACGATCAGGCTCAGGAGGTTTGCGAAAAAATCGCGGCCGATCCCGATGTGGCTCGACTGTATGCTGAGGTCAAATTGTGTTCCGAGTTGGTGGCCGAGGCCTCGCGATTGCAGACGTCGCCCGTCCCCTTACCCATCCCGAAGCTGTCCAACGACCTGTCCAACGATCAAAACGATACGCCCACCGCTTCGGCGCCGGGTGCTTCTCTCGCGCAACGGCCTGGAACCCCGGACGATTTGAAGGCAGGGGTTATCGTGGCGGCGACGACGGCCGCCTTGGCGAAGCCCTGGTTGGCCACTGCCCTGCGTTTCGGTGCCTCGTTGGCTGCCGTATTGTTAGTCGGATTCGTGAGCTTTGCTTACCTGAAGCCTCAATCGCCGTTGCGGCCCGCCTAGTTTCAGGCGGAGCGGAAGCAGTGGAGCGAGCAGCCCGTCCGTACCATGTTACTAGCGCCCAGCCGACTG
>SKVE01000645.1 GCA_007129635.1 Planctomycetaceae bacterium | reverse complement strand
TCGTGTTGACGCCCGAAGGCGAGGTGTACTACGAGGGCTGTCTGCAACTGGTCCACCGCTACGAGACGTTGCTGGAAGAAGTCCGAACACTTCACCAGTACGAGGCGGGGCGAGTCCACGTGGCGTCGATCTACTCGGTGGGCTTGAGTTACGGGAAGCAGTTGATCGAGCGGTTTACTGAGAAATACTCGAACGCGACGGTTCACATGGAGTATCATCATCCAGACCGGGTCTACCAAATGGTGGAAGAGGGACAGGTGGATATCGGGCTGGTCAGTTACGCGGCGACGACTCGATCGGTAAGGGCGATCGCTTGGCGGGATGAACCGATGGTGCTGGTTTGTTCGCCCGCGCATCCGCTAGCCCAGCGACCGCGAGTCACGGTGGCGGAGATCGACGGGTTGCGGATCATCGGGTTCGACCGCGGGTTGCCGATCCGGCGGAATATCGATCGGCAGTTGGCCGAATTCGGCATTGCTGTCAAAGCTCCGATCGCGTTCGACAATGTGGACACGATCAAGCGGGCGATTGTGGTGAACTCGGGCGCCAGTTTTCTACCGGCGCCCAGCGTACAAGGGGAGCTTTCGGCGGGCGAATTGGTTCCTGTGTGTATTGAAAAGATCTCGTTAACTCGACCTCTGGGGATCATCCATCGGAGGGGTGTCGAGCCAAGTCCTACGGCCCAGCGGTTCATCGAACTGTTGACCGGCGCGGCATATTCTCCCCTGGCATCCACCGATCGCCCGCGCCCTACGGCGAAGAAATCGGGATCCAGCAGCCAGAGTGTAAAAACGGAAAAGGTCACGGCGTGATCGATCGTGGTGTGCGGCGGTTGATGCTTTGACAACCATGTGCCGCAGGCAGCGATGGCGTCCAGCCAGATCTCAAGCAAGTTTGGGAAATCGAAAACATGAAAAAGGACGTGAAACACTGGTTACCGCTTCCCAGCGGCCTTTATCACCCCGATTGGGAGCATGACAGTTGCGGCGTCGGCTTTGTCGCTCACATCAAAGGCCATCGAACGCATCAGATGGTTCTGGATGCCGATCATATTCTGCGCCGCATGAATCATCGTGGTGCTTGTGGTTGTGAGGCGAACACGGGCGACGGCGCCGGGATCCTGACGGCGTTGCCGCACGAGTTTTTGTCTCGGGTCGCCCGCGAGGACTTGCACGCCGAACTGCCCGAACCGGGCCGCTTTGCTGCGGGTGTCGTGTTCCTGCCAACGATTGCTGCCCAGCGCCAACAATGCAAGCAGGTGGTCGAGCAGATCGTCGCCCAGCAGGGGCAACGTCTGGTTGGCTGGCGGACGGTACCGGTGTGCCCGGACCAGGCGGATATCGGGCCATCGGCGCGGCAGGCGATGCCCGTGATCGAACAGTTGTTCATCGCGGCGGGCGACGATCTGGAGGGCGAGGCGTTCGAGCGGCAGTTGTATTTGATCCGCAAGCAGTCGAGTCACCGGTTGCGGGGTGACGCGACCTTGCAGCAGGCGCTGATGTTCTACATCTGCAGCCTGTCGACGAAAGTGATCGTGTACAAAGGCATGCTGACCCCGGACCAGATGATGCCCTTTTTCCCGGATTTGTCGGACGAGTCTTACACGACGCATCTGGCCATGGTCCACTCGCGATTCTCGACGAACACGTTTCCCAGTTGGGATCGAGCTCAACCCAACCGCTTCATGAGCCACAACGGCGAGATCAATACTCTGCGGGGCAACGTGAACTGGATGCACGCTCGAGAGGGCCAGTTGCGCAGCGATCGGTTCGGCGACCAACTGCAGAAGCTGTTTCCGGTGGTCGAGCCTGAATGTTCGGATTCCGGCACCTTCGATAACGTGCTGGAGTTCTTGCTGATGACGGGCCGCTCGCTGCAGGAAGCGGTGATGATGATGATCCCGGAAGCATGGCAGAAGCACGAGACGATGCCGTACAACAAGCGGAGCTTTTACGAGTTCCATTCGGCGATGATGGAGCCCTGGGACGGCCCGGCTTCGATCGCCTTTACCGATGGCAAATGCATCGGGGCCGTGCTGGACCGGAACGGGTTGCGCCCCAGTCGCTACTACGTGACGCACGATGATCGGGTGATCATGGCCAGCGAAGTTGGGGTGTTGCCGATCGAGCCGGAGAATGTCAAGTACAAAGGGCGATTGCAACCAGGGCGGATGTTCCTGGTGGATTTCGAGCAAGGACGGCTGGTGCCCGACGACGAATTAAAGAACGAATTGGCCAATCGTCGACCGTACGCCGAATGGCTGCGCAACGGACGCATCCAACTGGACGACCTGCGACTGACCCACCGGCCTCGAGGGTTCGATCCCGCCACGCTGCTGCCGCGGATGCAGGCTTTCGGGTACACGGTCGAAACGCTTCAGTTCATGCTGTTGCCGCTGGTCCAGCAGGCGCGGGATCCGGTGGGATCGATGGGCAACGATTCCGCGCTGGCCTGTCTAAGCGACAAGCCGCGGATGCTGTACGACTATTTCAAACAATTGTTCGCTCAGGTCACCAACCCCGCCATCGACTCGATCCGCGAAGAGATCGTCATGTCGTTGGAATGCTATATCGGTCCCGAGCAGAACTTGCTGGAGGCGACCGAGGCGCACTGCCAGCGGTTGCTGATCCCCCATCCGATCCTGACCAATCAAGAACTGGCGGCGATCAAGCATCTGGACGAACGTGGCTGGAAAACCAAGACGATCGATATCTGCTTCGACCGCAGCGAAGGCACCGGGGGACTGCGGCGGGCACTGGAGCGGATTTGCGCCGAGGCAGAAGGGGCGATCGACCAGGGCTACAGCCTGGTGATCTTGAACGACCGGGGCGTTTCGGCCGAGCGAGTGCCGGTCAGTTCGCTGCTGGCCTGCGGTGCCGTCCATCACCATCTGGTCAGACGAGCAAAGCGGTCGCAGATCGGGATCGTGCTGGAATCGGGCGAAACGCGTGAAGTGCATCATCATTGCCTGCTGGTGGGCTACGGGGCCGATGCGATCAATCCGTACCTGGCATTCGAATCGCTCTGGCAGGCTCGACGCGATGGCTGGCTGGACCCCCGCTACTATCCGGACGATGACAAGATCGTTTCGGCTTACTGCAAGGGAGTAGCCAAGGGCATGCTGAAGGTGATGGCCAAGATGGGCATCTCGACGCTGCAGTCGTACAAGGGCGCACAGATCTTCGAGGCGGTTGGGATCCACAGCGAAGTGATCGACGTTTGCTTCTCGGGCACGGCCAGTCGGGTACGAGGCGTCGATTTCGAGACCCTGGCTGAAGAGACCCTGCGTCGTCACGCGTTGGGATTCCCAGCGCGTGTCGACCAGCACTCGACTCATTTGCCGAATCCGGGCGAGTTCCATTGGCGGCCCGAAGGCGAGCGACACGCCTGGAATCCGGAAGCGATCAGCAGCCTGCAAGTCGCGGCTCGCGCCAATAGCGTCGATGCCTATCGACAGTTTGCCGACCTGATCGACCGGGATGCTCGAGCCCGTTGTACACTGCGCGGCCTGCTCAAGTTTCGCGAGGGCGCCAATGGCGGACCGATCCCGCTGGACGAAGTCGAACCGGCTTCGGAGATCGTCAAGCGATTCTGCACCGGGGCGATGAGCTTCGGTTCGATTTCCCCCGAATCGCACGAGGGATTGGCGATTGCCATGAACCGCTTGGGCGGCAAAAGCAATACGGGCGAAGGCGGCGAAGATCCCGAACGTTTCAAGCCGTTGCCCAACGGCGATTCGCGGCGCTCGGCCATCAAGCAAGTCGCCTCGGGTCGCTTCGGCGTCACCATCTGGTACCTGAGCAACGCGGACGAGATCCAGATCAAAATCTCGCAGGGCGCCAAGCCGGGCGAGGGTGGCGAACTGCCGGGACGCAAGGTGGACGAGAACATCGCTCGCATCCGCTTCTCGACGCCCGGTGTCGGCCTGATCAGCCCGCCACCGCACCACGATATCTACTCGATCGAAGACCTGGCGCAACTGATCTACGACCTGAAGAACTCGAATCCTTCGGCGCGGATCAGCGTCAAGCTGGTCAGCGAGGTCGGGGTGGGCGTCGTGGCCTCCGGGGTCGCCAAGG
>SKVE01000300.1 GCA_007129635.1 Planctomycetaceae bacterium | reverse complement strand
CGCCGGAGAAAACTCGCCTGCTGCTGGACCTCGCCCCAGAAATGGATCCCGGCGCCGATGCCGGCCGCGCGTGCTTTGCGGAACACGGTTTCACACGCGGCCAGGAATTCGGGATGGTCGTAACATTCGGGCAATCCCAGGCTGCAAGTCAAATCGTGCGGACCGATCAGCACGGCGTCCAGGCCCGGAACGGCTAGGATTTCATCCAGCGCGTTGATGGCCGGCACGCTCTCGATGTTGACGATCAGCAACCGGTCGCTGGCGTTGCTGTCCAGGTAGGATTCGAGTTCCGATTCGACGGGTGCCCCGTCGAGCATTTGGCGGAGTCGCTGTCCTTTGATCGGGCGGAATTTCACCGCACCGCGCAGGGCCTGAACCTGCTGGGCCGTCTCGACGTACGGCGCGATGACTCCCGCCGCACCGCCATCCAACACCATCGTGGCCGCGAACGGATCGGGCGAAGGGATCCGCACCAGCGGCGGCAAACCCAGTGCCGAATAGGTCTGGCACATCCAACTCAACTGAGCCCGATCCAGCGCGACGTGCTCGGTGTCGATAAAGACGAAATCCAGCCCACAGCGGCGCACCGCATCGGGCCAACGCGGCGACGGCGAGACGATCAAGGTGCCGAAGACCGTTTCGCCGGCCAGTAGTCGTCGACGCAATTCAGTAGCATTCATGGCTGGAGTTTGAACTTTCCGAAGTGGATATGGGTTCGCGGGGTATCGGCCGTGCCGCTGTCCCAGACGGCCCGGAAGTCGCCCGGCGCTACTTCGATCAGCGTCGGGTAGGAATTCTTGATCCCCGCGTGGAAGAACGTTTTCTCCTCGCTCCATTGGCCGCCGGGCGGCTTGGTCTTGTACCGCAAGGACGTGCGGCCCCCGTGGGGAAAACCGGGCCATGACGTATCCCGCTGCTGCGGTCCGTCGTTGTAGACGTAGATGTGGGTGCCGTCCGCAGCTTGACCGAAGAAACCCTTGGACTTGGCGTTGTGCAACTCGGATTCCTCCTGCGCGATGCTCCACGTGCGTCCACCATCCTGACTGACGCTGGAATAGGCGCGCGGCGGATCGGTGGTCAGCCGATCTTCGTCGTAGTTTGCGGTCCGCATGACGATCTTCAGTTCGCCGGGCGCATCGCCAGGCGCGATGTTCCCCTCGTGCAGGAAGACCCGGGGCTCGGTCGGTTGTGGAATAAACGCCTCCAGCTTCCACTCCAACAGGCTGCTGCTGCTCAGAATGAAATGGTCGCGCGAGCCACGCGGATCTTTTTGCAGGGTATTGCGGTGAGCGGGCAGCAGGTAGCGCCGCTGGCCGTCGATCTCGGTCGCGACAAGACCCGCGTTCAGGATCAGCGGGCCGGTGTAGTGCATGGCCATCTCGACCGGCGTCCAGGAACGCCCGCCGTCGGCGGTGAAAGCGCCGACCAGTTGGGATTCTTCGCTGTTGCGGTACACCATGGGGCAGCGCATGGCGAAGCACCAGATCACGTCCTGGCCCGGCGCGCGGTAGAGCACGGGGTTGGCATAGGCGAATTGGATAGCGCCCTGACGTTCGCGATGATCGAACACCGCCACCGGCTCCTGCCAGGTATCGCCATCATCCCGCGATAGGCTGACCAGGATATCGCCCATGTCGTTCTTCCCGTTCACCTGGACACCGAACGCCACCAGCAGATCCCGTCGACGGTCCCCCTGGATAATGAACGGCTGCCACACCTTCCATGCATACGGATGCTGTTCCAGCCGCCGGACGACCCGGATATCGGTGACTTCGCCTTCGTAGGCAACTTCCTCTGCCGAACTCGCGGCCACGATCGTCAACAGCGCACTTAGCCCTACAATCACACTGGTCTTCATGTTCGTCTCCCATTGCCTTGCCCGTAATTCGCTTGCCCACACTCCGCTAACGCGGCCTACGGCCGCAACCAAAGTAGGTTGGGTCTCCGACCCGACCCGGTCGGGACAGAGTCCCAACCTACAAAAATGCGCGCATGTTACGACCGAAGACCTCATTCCCTCTTGGGCTTACTCTTCAGTTTCGCCCTGGGGGACACATTGGCCGCATCGGTCTTTGGCAGCCATTTGGCCAAGTCCGCCTTGACGGACGCATACCCCGACTTGGCGGCCAGATTGGTCCACTCATGTGGATCCCTCTGATGATTGTACAGCTCCTCGCCACCGTCCGCATAGCGGATATAACGCCAATGCTCGCTGCGCACCGTATGGTTGCCCGGGCTGTGCGTGGTCAGCGCGGGACGCTCGCGGACGTGCTGCGAGTCCCGCAACAGCGGCACGAGACTGATCCCATCCAGGTCGCCCGACGGGGACAGCCCGCACAGTTCATTCAGCGTCGGGAACAGATCGAGGGTGCTGGCCGGTTGCCCGGTGCGCGACCCCGGTTCGGTCACGCCGGGCGCAGCGACGATCAGCGGGATACGCGTCGAGCGTTCCCACAGCGTGAACTTGTGCAGATGGTCTTTTTCGCCGAAGTGCCAGCCGTGATCCGACCAGAGCACCACGATCGTGTTGTCCGCCAGGGGGCTGGCGTCCAGGGCATCCAGCAGGCGGCCGACCAGCGAGTCGGCAAAGCTGATGCAGGCCAGATAAGCCTGCAGCACCTTTTCGTACTGGCCCTCGCGGCGGATCAGTTCGAGATCGCCGCGCCGCTGAGCGGCGATCTGTTGGCCGCCTTCGGGGATGTCGTCCAGATCGTTCTCCTTGATCGGCGGCGGCGTGACCATTTCCGGCGGGTACATGTCGAAGTACTTGCGCGGAGCGTACCAGGGCAGATGCGGCATGTAGATGCCGGCGGCCAGGAACAGCGGTTTGTCGTGCGGGGCGGCCAGGACCTTTTCGGCCCAGGCGACCATCCGGCCGTCGCCCATCTGCAGATCATCGCGGTCGAACGGGCCCCAATCGAATTCCCGCGCGCTTTGCGGCGGCCGAGACAGCGATACGACCGCCGGGATCCGGTTCAGCGGGAAACCGGGCGGCCACTGGAAATCGCCCGCACGGCCACCGCTCCACGAATGGACCTGCGCATGGCTGTCGAACACCTGGTCGAAGTACTCGTCCCAGTCGCTCGGCCGGTTATTGCCGGGCGTGTGGTGATGCACCTTGCCGCCACCGACAACATGGTAGCCGTTAGCCCGGAAATGCTGCGGGATGGTCACCAGTTGGGGCAGCACCTCGTGCCAGCGGACGCTGTTGTCGTAGATGCCCGTGGTGCTGGGCAGCTTGCCGGTCAGTGTCGAGACCCGCGAGGGATTGCAGACCGGCGCGGTGACGTGGCCGTTGGCAAACAGCATTCCGCGATCCGCCAGCCGATCGATGTGGGGTGTCTTCACATCCGGATGACCGCCCAGGCAGCCCACCCAATCGTTCATATCGTCCACGATGATCATCAGGACATTGGGGTTCTGACCCGTTGCCGACGGCGAACCAGCAGACCCGATTGGCTGATCCGCTGCGGATAATACGGCCAGCGGTGCCAGAAGGGAGAACAAGCATAAGGCGATACTGCGGGTCATGGTGGTGTCTGCCTGTGGTTTTTCGCAGGTTTGTTTGTTGCCGTTGAAGCAATGGGCCCGGTATTCCTTGGTGGAATCGGCGGAAGGGATCGGGAGTCGCTTTCGGACAAGCTGCTTACCATGTGGTTGATCGTTAGCCGAAAACGACTCCCGCCCCCTTTGCCGATCCTTAGTTTTCTGCGGGGGCGGCATCGCTTGGAACTGCGGGTTCCCGGCCGAAAAAGTAATCGGGATACCCCCAAGGATACTCTCTTGCAACCGCGCGGCGTCGCACGGAGTAAACTTCTTCTTTCAAACGCTGGAGGATTGCCGGATCCAGCAGCGGATCGGGCGATTGCTCACGCCATTGGGCAAGACGTTGCTTCAAGTCCGCGAAGATCGCGGCGTGTTCGGGCGAATCGGTCAAGTCTTGGAACTCGTATGGATCGGCCTGCAGATCATACAGCTCGTAACGCGGCGGCTGCTGCTGGCGTTGATACGCGGTCCGTATCAACGGGGGCGCCGCGGCGATGACCGCTTCGACGAACGGCAGCTCCGAATAGATCTTGTTGGT
>SKVE01000010.1 GCA_007129635.1 Planctomycetaceae bacterium | reverse complement strand
CTTTGATCAATTGGTTGCTGATCCATCGCAACGCGGCGCTGCGGTTGCGAGCGAAAGGATAGTGGACCGGTTGTTCGATCGTGTAATCGGCGTTGCCTCGCGTGCTGTTGATCGAGGTGATCGAATGGCAGGCCACGCAGGTGATGCCGGCTTGGGCGGTCGGGTGGCCCAGCAGATCGAAATGGGGATCGTCAAACGCGCCGCTGAAAAAAGGTACCGGGTCGTGGCATCCCGCACAGAATCGTGATGCGGTAACGTTCCCGTCACGTGCCAGCGCGACCTGACGCGTCTCATGCACGCTGGCCAGATAGACCGGATTGTTAAACGAGGCGAATCGATGGACGCTGTCGCTCCAGTCGTCGTGCACGTCCGCGTGGCATTGGCGGCAGTAGTCGTCGTCCATCAAGACATCGGCCGGGATGAAATTCCCGGATGCCGTACGGGCCAATGACGGCCGGAAATACTGAGTTCCGGATTCCGGCCCCTCCGCTCCCCAACGACGTGGGTCCTGCGAGTGAAAGACGACCATCAAGGCAACCGTCACGGTCGCGGCCGTCGCGAACCCAGCGGCCAAGCGCCAGCGGACTGGCGGCCCAGCGACTCGATGCAACCAGTACAACCAGACCGCGAACAACGGCGAACCGACGTGAGTCCAATAGATCAGGTGGCGTAACGCCGGATTGCGGACCTCGAAAAACCCTTCGACTCGCAACAGCAACACCCCGGTTATCAGCATCAGCAAGCAAATCGCCAGCAGCACGAACCCCACTCTTGCTACGTTCCGAAAACGTCTCCCCCACGTATTGCGTAGATGGATCAGGGCGAACACAGGCAGTGCCACGATGACCATCAGGCCCAGCGCTACGTGTCCCAAGAACATCACAAAGTAGAACCAATTTTCGAAGGACAACCCATCGTGATGGTACAGGAAATTCAGCAGCGTGATGCTGGCCAGGTAGACGGAGTTGGCACCGATCAGCGCCAACAACGCCAGCAGCACGTGGAACAGGATGCGCAACCGAGGCCCGACCGCTCGCACAGGTCGTCCCCGCGATGTGCGCTGCTGGACCGGTTCAGGGCGATCGTCGGGCACTGGTTCAGGCTCCTCGAAAGTTGTCGCGGCGGCGTTGCCTCTTCAAGACGAGTTCATTTCAAAAGTGCTCGCGCAACCAGAGCAGTTCGTCCGCGATGCAATCGGCCAATCCGGCTCGCCGTAAGCTGCGAGGCAAGATCCCCCAGCCGTACGTCTCCACCTCGAAATGGCGGACTTGACCGGAACGCTTCAGAACTTCCAGACACAGCAGGATGTCCTGTTGCGACGTTTCCAAGGCACCAAATCGATCCAGGTAGATGGGAACGTGGTGATGCACTCGCCACTCGCCACCCCATTGGGATGGATCGCTCGCCTGATCCAGCGCGGCTGGCAGGTCCTCGAAGAACACCGGCGATTCGTCGGCCGCACGCCTCACCAGGGTCTGATGAAGATACCGATCTTCGCTGAATTCCCGCAACTGCTCCAGAGCCGTCGCTCGCTGTTGGTGCGGCAACGCGTCTAACCGCAGCACGATCGCTGACGATATCTGCACCTTCCCAATCTGGATGCCCGCATCTTGATATCGCTGAAGTACCTGCCCCTGGTCTTCGAACATGACCGCTCCATGGCAAATGTCGTGACAGACTCGCAGATAGCGACGCACCGCATGTTCGTCGCCATCGGCCAGCAGCCGATCTTCGAAGAAGCGGATCACATCCTCCCCGCGTTGCAGCACGCAACCCGGTTCGGGCTCGATGCAGACGTAAATCAACCGCCCCGTCTCCTGCTCCAGTTGCTTCAATCGGCTCGCGATCCGTCGCAGCCCATCGGCGAATTCGACCCACTGCGAATCTTCTGGCGGAGGATTGCCCCAAGCTAGGGGCAACGTGGAGATGCTGCCTTCAGCGCCGGGAACCAGAAGCCGATCCATAATCTGGATCAGATTCTCGGTGTAACGCCGCCGACGAATATCCGTCCAATCCGGTTGATAGACCGCGTGTTTGACGATATCCGCGTGAAAATCGCCGTAAGGAAAACCGTTCAACGTGAACGGCACCAAGCCGACCTCGCCCAACCAGTCGGCAAACGCCTCGGTCAATTCATGGCGGAGCAGATCCTCGGCCGCCTGCGCCGACAACCACAATCCCACTGCCATCGGACCGTCTGGGCTGACCTGCTGCTTGACCGCCAGCGCGTACTTTTCAAGATTCGCCCGAGTCGCCAGCAGATCGGCTCCCGAGTGGACGTTGGTGCAATAGCCGACTTGAAATTCGTTCGCATCGGCAGATGAATGGAAAACTGCAGTGTCATCAAGCATTGGGAAATTATACAATATAAGAGACAGGCGACGAGGCGTTTTGGCCTTGGAAGAATATCTAAGTGTTGTAGGTAACACGATTTCGGCATCGGCGACAAGGTACATCGTGGTGCGAATCGAAGGTTTCCGCCTAAACGAGGTGATTTTGTGAGAACGGCGACCCTGGATGATTTAATCGAAGATTTCGATCTGTTCGACGACCGCAAAGAGCGATTGCAATACGTGCTGGAATTGGGGGATCACGTCGAGGGGTTGCCGGATAAACTGAAGGTGGAGGAGAACCGTGTTCAGGGGTGCTTGAGTAACGTCTGGATGATCGCCGAGATCCGTCCGGGAAGCCCCCCCATTATGGAATTTCGCGCCGATAGCGATTCCCACGTGGTCCGCGGTCTGATCGCCATCCTGATCATGCTATGTTCGGGCAAGTCTCCGGAAGAGATTCACAAGCTGGATCTGAGCGACGTTTTTCAGCGTTTGAAATTGGCGGAGGGCTCGTTGCGTTCACGCAGCAACGGATTCCATCAGATGATCAAGCGGATTCAACGGTTGGCGGAAGAGAATGCTGGTACATGAAACGTTCAGGATGACCCCATCGATGGCACGACTCCGTCGCAAGCGGGCATCGGCCCAGGTTTCCCCGCAGGTGGCCACGGATGCCGGGCGTCCTAGTCCATCCTCGCCAAGCAGACGCTGGATTGGGGGCGTCGTGCTGGTGTTGGTATCTCTGGGCATCGTCGGGGGGGTGTGGTGGTTGCTGCAGCCCCGAGGACCCCAGATCTTCGGATACCAGGTGGTCAATGCCTTTCCCCACGACCCGCAAGCATTCACGCAAGGGCTGATCTACTACGATGGTTTCTTGCTGGAGAGCACAGGCAAGTATGGCGAATCGACCCTGCGGCGGGTCGAGTTGGAAAGTGGACGGGTGCTGCAGATGCACAGCCTGGCGGAGGATCTGTTCGGCGAGGGCATCACGGTCTTCGGCGATCGGATCTACCAACTGACCTGGCGGAACCGAGTGGCCATCGTCTACGACAAGCAAACCTTCGAGGAGCTGGGCCGTTTTCCCTACGACGGCGAAGGTTGGGGACTGACCGACGATGGCACGCATCTGATTATGAGCGATGGGTCGGCCACGTTGCGATTTATCGATCCGGAGGATTTTCGAGTCGTCCGGCGACTGCTGGTTCGCAGCCAGGGTCGGCGAGTCGATCGATTGAACGAACTGCAATACATCCACGGCCAGATCTTTGCGAATATCCTCTACCAGGATCGGATCGCTCGCATCTCGCCGAAGACCGGTGAGGTGACTGGATGGATCGACCTGCGAACGTTGTGGCCGGGACGACGCGACCGCGAGTCCGTTTTGAATGGAATCGCCTACGACCAGCAAAACGATCGGCTGTTTGTCACCGGCAAGAATTGGCCCCGTCTCTACGAAATCCAACTCACGCGCCGCTAACGATCCGCCGCCCGCCCGGCTTGCGTGCCTCATCAGGCTGAAACGATGGCCGAAACCTCAATGTCCCGGAAAAGATCCGGGAAAAACGTCAAACTTTTTGATACTTACCGATTGCTGATCTTACTCGCCTTGTTATACTGAGGGAAGTGAGCAAAGAAGAGTAGCATCGGGTCCGCAGATCAAGGTCGACGAGGACGGCTGCGGGTTCCGTGGGACGAACAGGCTACGACGAGCGAAACACCCAAAAGTGAGCGCACCGCCCATCCGGTTGCATT
>SKVE01000338.1 GCA_007129635.1 Planctomycetaceae bacterium | reverse complement strand
GTTTTTCTGCGATGATTTCTTCCTGCTGCGTCCGTTGGAAATCGACGAGGCGCGAACAGTCCGCTATTTGCAGGATCTGTCGCAGGCAAAAGACCGGGGCCGCGGGTTGTGGCGCGACTCGATGTGGCGGACGTACGATCTGCTCCGGCGGCTGGGCTACCCGGGTTACAATTTCGAGACTCACACGCCGTCGTACTTCCGCCGCCGGTGGGTGTTCGAGGCGTATTGCGAATTCCGCGACTTCGTTACCGAGGACCGCTGGTACGGAATGCTGGGTCCGACCGCGATCCTGAACCATGCCTACCGGCAACACCGGCTGCCGCTGGTGCATCTGGAGACCGAGGGCTTGCGGGCGAAAATTCCTTTCTGCCGTGTTAGATTGATTGGCACGTCCACCATGGGTTCGCACCCATGGCTATTGCCTGCCGTCGCGTTGTGACTGGTCGTAAACATGGTCGGCCTGACCTGAGTCGCAACTGAGTCGCGAAGCGACAACAGGCCGATACGTCGATCAGTTGAAGTCTGGTGGCGTTCGAGAGGGACCGCAGTCCTCGAAGTGCCCCCTGAGTCATCTGAGTGATACGGCGGATGTGTCCAGACGATCTCAAACGTCGATTTCTTGACGTCGATCTATGTGTCCAATCTGCCGCAAATCCATTCGCAGGCTCCTCATTGTAATTTACCCCCCTAACGTCAAAGCCCCCAAAACTTCACCGCAGACCCTGTCCTACCCCCCTTTCGGGTCCGAGAAAACTGAGCTTGCCTATATTTTCCGTTCCTTGGTACGCTTGCTACCTCCTACGTTGCGAGGAATCAAGCGTGTCTGTCTACAAGGAAGGTGTCATGCGTTCGTTGGTCGGTTGGGTATCGTTGGGCGTGCTGATGGTATTTGTGGCCGGTTGTGATGTTCCCACGGTCGCCTTACCGACTCCCTCCCGCTCCGATTGGGGACGTTTCGAAGGCGAGGTCGTGGCGTCGTGGGATGCGGATGGACGGCTCATGACCTTGCGCGATGACTTCGCCTACATCGATCCTACCGGCAAACGCTGGTTGGCACCGGCCGGAACCGTCGTGGACGGGGCATCGATTCCGCGTTTGTTCTGGACGGTGATCGGCAGCCCCTTTTCCGGAAGGTACCGGAACGCTTCGGTGGTGCATGACATCGAATGCGACGAGATGCGGGAACCCTGGGAAGATGTGCATCGCATGTTTTACGAAGCCTGCCGGGCTGGGGGGGTGGAAGAAGCTCAGGCCAAGGTCATGTACTATGCGGTCTATCACTTCGGGCCGCGTTGGGAATTGATCGCCGAAAATGTGGTCGAACAGATGATCGGGGCAGACGGGCAACTGCTGGAGCGGGAAGTGACCGTCCAGCACGTGGTGCGCATCGATCCCCCGCCGCCGACCCCCGAGGAACTGGAGCAGGTCCAGGCGTACATCGTCGAGGACGATCCGGAACCGGAGGCGCTGGAACGGTTCTCCAGGGATTCGCTTCATCGTCGTCCGAGCCGCGGCCGCCGGGATTTCACACCGCGCACGGACGCCGAAGGGAATCCGGTAACGCCCTCTCGCGAAACGCCCTCTCACGAGACGCCTTCATGGCGAGAGCGGCCTGAGGCGAACGCGGCTCGGCCCGGCGATCGCTCGGCAAGAACGGACGGCCAAACTCCGAGCCGTCGGCCGACGGGAACCGAGATGCGCGTTCCTCCGATCTCGCAGGAAACAGTCGAATGGGTCTCGAAGATCGTCCAGCAACACATTGATCGCCAGGTTGGAACCCCGCGTCCCGCGAGATACCAGGTCGAACGATTTCGAAGCGGCTACCGCGTCTTGGTGGAATTCCTGCACGAGGACGACCTGGGCCAACTGGTGCCTTACGAGGGCGGAACCAGCACGGCCCGAGTCTCACGCGATGGCCAGGTGCTGGAAGTCGTCAGCGGTTTTCAATCGCCGGAACGTACCGAAACGCGAGACAACCGGCGTCCCTGACGCGTACCGGGCAGAACGATGCTCGTACCGATCAGAACGATTCCAACGCTCCCGCATCACGGCCCTGCCCCCGAGGCGCAGCGCCGCGCATGTCGCGCAGCGCCGGGCCGTCGAACTGCCAGGCGTACAGCTCCTGGATGGTCGTGTGGGCATCGGCCAGCGTCCCGCGGGCGATGCGCAGGAAATCGATCGCACCGCTGAAGTGGTCGCCTTCCGGGCGTCCGCCGACATACAGATCGGCCTCGTTGGCCAGCGAGACCGGTCCCAGGCCCGCACCGGTGCTGTCCTGCTGGCCATCGACGTACAACGTCAGCCTGCGCGCGTCGCGGTCTGCTTCGGCGATCACATGGTGCCAGCGATCGTCATCCAGCCGGGTGTTCGAAAGCAAGACGGTCCGTTCGCCCTGGCCTGCGATCGACCATCGTAACCGGCCATCGACCAGCTCCAACGCGTAACCCGCGTCTTGCTTCTTGCCGACGATCCATCCGTCACCGTCCGCGCGAAAATAGACCTCGATCAATAGATTGCCGTCATGAATGGCAGGGTTCTTCAGCGAGTCCCCTGCGAACGTGAACGGCTGGATCTGCGGATCTTGGCCATGCCGAGGCTGCGTGGCCAGACGCGCCGTGTACGGTTCGACCAGCGCCGCGTGCGAGACCATGGCGTAGGTCTTTTTGGAAGGCGTCAAGCGGAGCGCGCCACGGGCATAGTTCTGCAGTGGACCATCGATGTAGTCCTGAGGATCGATGTTCACCGCCGTCAACGGGTAGGTCGGACGCAGATAGTAATCGTCTCGGTCGGTCAAGAAGTCTTTCGCATACCAATGTTCGTCGACGATGTGCCGATGATCGTCGCCCGATGGGATGAAGTGCCATTCGCCTGCGACGCCGTACAAGGCCCACGGTACGAAAACCACGGCCCCGGCGTCCACCGCCGCAGATCGCGAGTTCAGCCGAAAATCTCCCTTTGCCGGATTGCGCAGCGGCGGTTTGTCGTCGATGACTCCCAGATCAGTAACCTGGGCTTGTTGTTCTTCCAGTGCGGCCTGGAGATCCTCCCAAGTTTCCAACCAGCGTCCCGAAGGCTCGAAGACGCCCATCTGGCCGATATCGAAAAACACATTTTGCGCGTACGCATTGGTGTGCAAGGCAAAGACTTCTTTTTGCACTCCGGCATGCGCGGCATTGCCGTCGGCTTGGGTCCGAGCCGGATCGGCATGTCGGAAGACCCGGTCGCTGATGCTCTGCCAGACGTTGCCCAAGAACTTGTTGCGCCCGGCGTGCGGGGCCTGGCGACGCGAACCGACGAAAAAGTTGTAAGCCGTGTTGTTGAAGAACGCGTTCTGATGGCTGATGATCTCTTGAAAGGCCGAATGATTGACCAGCGGGCTGGTGGGGTCATTGGACAACCCCCAGGCGATGTTGTTGAACACATAATGCTGGAAGCCGCCGTCCAGGTAGTAGGCATGGCCGAACCCGGGACTCTGCCCATGAAACGATCGGCGGCCCTCCCACTGGCCTCGCGCATCGAAACTGAGGTTATTGAAAATGTACACAGGTCCATGCTGCCAGCTTTCGATGCCGCCGAAATCGTTGGCGTGCTGCATCGTCTTCCAGGCTTTGTTCTGCTGGATCAGCACGCGCACCAAGGGCACGTCGCCGCGAGTTGCTCCTTTGCCGCCGTAGACGTTGATCGCTTGGGCCCCGGACCGCTCGATCACGTTCCCGGCGATGTGTGCTCGTCGCGGATAGCTCAAGTCGAAGGCACAGCCGCGCTCGTAACGCGGTGCCCGGAAGCCGATGTCGACCGCATGGTTGCGATAGATCCGCACGTCGTCCAGGATGCCGCCCGGATGCGAATCTCCCCAGCCGGCGCCGTCGCTCAGATGAGCCGCGCCCACGTCGGTGTTGCGGAAGACGTTATCTTCGATCGTGATCCCACGCACCGGCGATCCGTCACCCACCGCCCGCATCCGGATGCCCATCACCACGTCCTCGAAAACACAGTGAGCGATCCGAATATCCTGCCCGCTGCCCCAGATGCGGATGCACGCCGGTTGCGCGTCCGGGCGGATGGTGTACGGTTTAGTGCGAAAATCCCACG
>SKVE01000088.1 GCA_007129635.1 Planctomycetaceae bacterium | reverse complement strand
TGAAACGCCTCCACAAGCCCCCAAACGGTTCCCAGCAGGCCCAGCATCGGCGCCAGACTCCCGATCACCGACAGCCAGTGCAGCCGTTTCTCGAGCATCGTCAGACGGTACGAGGCCTCCCTTGCCGCCAATTCCTGACGCTGACCGGCAGGCAACGATTCGTGCTGCAAGTAAACATCGGCAATGCGAGCCAACGGATTGCGAACACGGCTCAACCAAGTTCTCGCCTGATCCACGCCTCCGTTTTGCAAGACCCGTTGAAATTCCTCGGTCATCCGTTCGTACGGGTAGTATTGCCACCAAAAAACAATCATCCGCTCGACAGCCACCGCCACCGCCAGGACCGAACAGGCCAACAAAGGCCACATGACGGCTCCGCCGCGCTGGAACAATTCGTACAGATCGAATACCATGAAAATGTCGTCTCCGTGGGGGGATCGGATGCTGGCGGCCAGCGTGTCCGCCGGTTCACGACTGCTATAGGGCCAATCGTGGTTCCATGCTAGAACCGTGTCGAAGCGATCGGCACATCGGCAGGCCAGCTTCATGACAAGGAGAAAACAGAAATGCGGGCATTAGTTACAGGCGCTACGGGATTCGTAGGACGCAAGCTGTTAGCGCGCTTGCAAGATCCGATTGTGTTGAGTCGTGATGCCCAGCGGGCTCGACAAGATCTGCAGGCCTTTCATCCCACCGTTTTCGCATGGAATCCTGCCGACCAAGCAGCGCCGGCCCAGGCTTTCGAAGGTGTCGACGTCGTCTTCCACCTGGCGGGCGAGTCGGTTGCGGACGGTCGGTGGACGCCGGCCAAAAAGCAACGTCTGCAAGACAGCCGCATCTTGGGAACACGCAACCTGGTCGCAACCATCGCCAAATTGAACCAGCCGCCTCGGGTTTTGATTTCGGCATCGGCGATCGGCTACTACGGCGATCGAGGCGATCAGAAACTTCTGGAAGAAGACCCTCCAGGAGAGGGGTTTCTGGCCGATCTGAGCGTCGCTTGGGAAGCTGAATCGCAAAAAGCTGCGACATCGTCGGTGCGGGTGGTCAACCCGCGGATCGGGATTGTCTTGAGTCCGGATGGCGGTGCGTTGGCACGGTTGCTGCCTATCTTTCGCAAGGGCATGGGCAGTCCGCTGGGCAAGGGTCAGCAGTACATGGCCTGGATCCACATCGACGATCTGCTGGACCTGATGCTGCTGGCGGCCGAGCGGGAATCGCTCTCGGGCCCGGTCAACGCAACGGCCCCTCACCCGGTGACCAACCGCGATTTCACGAAGACCCTGGCCGCCGTACTCCACCGCCCCCTGCTCCTGCCCCCGGTTCCCAAGTTCGCTCTTCGCTTGTCGATGGGCGAGTTCGCCGACAGCCTGTTCCATTCCCAGCGAGTCATGCCCAACGTGGCGGAACAGGCCGGTTTTCCATTCCGTTACCCCCAGTTGGACGTCGCCCTGCAGCACCTGCTGACGAAGTCCTGAACGCTGTTGACCACTTGACAACCTCAAGTCCGAATAAGGACCGGCAACACATCCTTGGAGAATGACGATGAAGAATTTATGGGTACTGACCGTGCTGTTTTGCCTTTCGATGCCGCAGCAGGAAGGGGCGAGCGATCAGCAGCGTCCGAATATTCTGTGGTTTGTGGTCGATGACATGTCGGCCAACCTTTCCTGCTACGGCGAGACCGTGATCGAAACTCCCGAACTGGATCGTCTGGCAACCGAAGGACTCCGGTTTACGCGAGCCTACGCTACCTCGCCGGTCTGTTCATCATTTCGATCGGCCCTGATAACCGGCATGTACCAAACCACGATCGGTTCGCACCACCATCGCAGCGGGCGCGGTCAGCGGCGCATCCAGTTACCGGACGACGTACGTCCCCTACCTGAATTGTTTCAGCAGGCCGGTTATTGGACGTGCATGGGCAGCGGGTTGCCCGGATACGATTTCCGCAGCCAGCCGACCCCGCGCGATCGTCTGGGAAAAGCAGACTACAATTTCGATTGGGATCGCGAGATATTCGACAGCCATGACTGGGCGGGGCGTCAAGCGGGTCAGCCGTTCTTCATGCAAGTTCAACTGCATGGTGGGAAGCTTCGCGGCGATAGCGAGAAGGCCAACGCGAACTTCGTGCAACGCGTGCGGAACGAACTCGGAAGCACGACCCATCCAGCGGATGTCAAGTTGCCGCCCTACTACCCGCGCGATCCGCTATTGCTGACCGATTGGGCCGCCTATCTGGATAGCGTACGCATCACCGATTGGCATGTGGGACAAGTCCTGCAGCGGCTGGAAACCGAAGGACTGCTCGATAACACGCTGGTCATCTTTTTCACGGATCATGGCATCAGCCACGCACGAGGCAAGCAGTTTCTGTACGATGAAGGCACGCATATCCCGTTGATTCTGCGAGGCCCGGGGATCGCCCCGGGGACGGTGCGACAGGACTTGGTCGAACACATCGATGTGGCAGCCGTCTCGCTGGCAGCGGCCGGAATCCCGCTTCCCGCCGTCATGCAGGGGCGCGATGTCTTGGCCGCCGATTACTCGAATCGCCAAGCCGTCTATGCGGCTCGCGATCGTTGCGGCGAGACCATGGATCATATTCGCAGCGTCCGCACGGATCGCTATCTGTACATCCGGAATTTTCTTCCTCGGCGTCCGCATCTGCAACCCAGCCAGTACAAGGACAGCAAGGCGATTGTCCAACGTTTGCGCGAATTGCACGCTGCAAGTAAACTGGACGATCTCTCGGAGCGGTTGCTGTTTGCTCCCGATCGACCTGACGAGGAACTGTATGCCTACGGCGAAGACCCTTGGCAGATCCACAACCTGGCCAACGATCCGGCGTACGAAGGCGTGTTGGCCGAATTTCGAACTCGGCTGGATCGCTGGATCGACAAGACCGGTGATCTGGGGCCGGAATCGCCGGAGATCTACGCCAAGGAGATCGCGGACGAGTTAGACGTGATCAACCCCGCATCGCCTCGATTCGAGACGTTTCGACAGAATGCCGAACTCAACAAACGCTGGGCTGCAGAAGGCAAGTAGACAGCTCGTTTTCGTTGGGGATGTTCCGAATGGAACGAAAACACTTCGAGGTGCGGTCCGCTTACAACGCGGCATTGTTTCGTTGCGATCGACCATGGGCGGCAAGTGCAGAAATTGTGATAATCCTTGTGACTTGCCAATAGACAAGGATCAATCAGCGGGGTATACTTTCGCTTTGTGAACCTGTCTTCTGTACCACTAGAAAGGGACCGAACATGCCGAGACGCCCCAAGACGAGCAATCCTGTGGCCACATCTGCCGCAGCCGAGTCTGCCAAGCCCCAAGGCAGCAAGACCGCTGCCATCCGAGCAGCCTTGGATGCCCACCCGGACAAAATGCCCAAGGAACTGGCGGAAGTCATGAAAGCCGAGGGCTGGGATATCTTGCCACAATCGATCAGTGTCGTCAAATCGAAGTTGAAGGCCAAGCCCAAACGCAAGGCAAGACCAAAGGCCGCCGCCTCTACCGCCGCCGCCTCTACCGCCGCAGCACCCACTGCCGAAAAAGCCGTGTCCACGCCGCCAAAGGCTGCGGATGCCGTTTCGTTCGATTCGCTGAAAAAAGCCAAGGACTTGGCGGCTCAACTCGGTGGAATCAAGGAAGCCAAGGCGGCCGTTGCGGCGCTCTCGGAACTGCTGGATTGACGACAGCGATGCTTGAGCGTCGCTCAGGCGACGAGCAACTCGGTTGCGCCGTTGGCGTGGATAGGGCCCGGCGCACACCAGCTTCCGTTCGACGAAGAGTCGACCGAAGCCAATGGATCGTTGATTTAGGAGCAAAAATCAGGACGCAATCGGGATCGGCGCCGCCAAGGTCTCGGACAAACTGGGAGTGCTGCAGGCGTTCCTCAGCCGCATGGACGCCGTGCTGATCGGCGGCATGGCCTCTCCGTTCCTGATCGCCCAGAACCAAGACATCGACCAGTCGCTTCGCGAACAGAAGCTTGTGGACACGGCCGACAAACTCGCCGAAGACGCTCAGACGAAGGTGTCCAGGCCGATTTTGGGGCGAATCTTGCGAGATTCCTCGATTAGTGCAGAATCG
>SKVE01000363.1 GCA_007129635.1 Planctomycetaceae bacterium | reverse complement strand
GGGGACGATCCGCCTGAATCGGCGGCGGATCGAGTCATCGGTTCTTGGGCATGCCCATGCGGATATCGACCGGACCGTTGTTCGCTTGTCGTTCGCCGGGCGTGCTGCGGCCGTCGGCCACGAACTGCTCCAACAATTCGATCAATTGCTGGACTCGTTCTGGGTGCTTCTCGACCAAATTATTCTGTTCGCCCAGATCGGTGCTCAGATCGTACAACTGCATCGGTGGCAGGCCCAACGCTTGTTTGCTGCCCGGTCGCGGTGCGCTCCAGCCTCCCGAATCGGCGCATAGCAGCAGCTTCCAATCGCCTTGTCGGATGGCGAACGAGCCATTGACCGAATGGGACACCAGGTGGTCTCGTTGCCCCTGGCCGCCTTGAAGCACCGTCAGGAAGCTGATGCTATCTTCGCCCGCATCGTCGGGCAGATCGACCTGCAGGATCTCTGCTAACGTCGCCAGCAGATCGATCTGGCAGATCAGTGCGGAACTCTCGCTTCCGGCTGGGACCTGTCCCGGCCAGCGGGCCACCGTGGGCACGCGTAATCCACCCTCGAATAGATCCGCCTTGTGGCCCCGCAAAGGTCCGCTGGGAAAATGATCGTGCTCGGCCAGTTCGTCGAATTTCGCTTGCGGGGAACAACCGTTGTCGCTGGTGAAGATCACCAGCGTGTTGTCGGTCAACTGATGTTGGGCCAGCGCCGCCAGGACTTCGCCGACCGCCGCATCCGTCTCCATCAGAAAATCCGCGTACGGATTCACGCCGCTCTTGTCCTGCCAGTCGGGCGTCGGCAGGATCGGTGTGTGCGGCGAGGCGAAGGGGACATACAGGAAGAAAGGCTTGCCGGCATGGGCATCATCGGCGCTGCGTTCGATGAAATCGACGCATTTCTGCACCATCACGGGCAACACGTCCATGGCGTCGAAATCCGGCGCGGTCGGCCCTTTCCGGGTCCGGCCACCCTTCTCGCGACCCCACATCATTAGAAAGTCCCGGTCTTCGGTCGGCAGCGAGGTAACGCGGTCGTTCTTGATGAACGTATAGGGCACCATGTCCAGCGAGGCGCTGATCCCGTAGAAAAAGTCGAACCCAACGCTGCCCGGCCCGTTGGTAATCGGTTGGGAGTAGTCCACATTGAAGACCTGCTCGCGCGGTTCGATGCTCAATTCGGAGATCTCCGCACCCGGCTTGACCACCCAATCCATTCCCAAGTGCCATTTGCCGATACAGGCCGTGTGGTAGCCTTCGGCCTGCAGCATCGACGCAACCGTCATCCGACCCGGTTCGATCAACCGAGGACTCAAGCCCCCCAACACCCCTCGCTTCAACCGCGAACGCCAATTGTAGCGGCCCGTCAGCAGGCTGTATCGCGTGGGGGTACAGACGGATGAAGTGGAGTGCGCATCGGTAAACTTCATGCCATCGGCCGCCAAGCGGTCGATGTGCGGAGTCGGGATCCGGCCGCCGTACGATTGAATATCGGCATAGCCCAGATCGTCTGCCAGGAAAACGATCACATTCGGTTTCGTGTCCGCCAGCGAGGTGCTGGAGGCCATCGAGGTCACCAGGGCGACGACAATCAGCAAGGCAGTTCGAGCAAACATTCGGTTCCTCCTTCTTTGCAACGTTGGTGCGTGAGCTTGTGTGTGGTTCCTGATCCTGCTTCGTCCCGCGAATTGGGTTCGAGCACCGGCGACGTGCCTAACGCACCGTACGCATGTACTCCAGGAACTCGGCGTCAAACGCCTGCAGGTCTTCGCCGAAAATGCGCTGGAATTCTTCCAGGCGTTCGTCAGGGCTATCGTAGATCAAGGGCGGCTTGTCCGCCATGATTTGAAGGTACTCATGGTACTGTTTGGCATATCTGCGGATCACAAAATAGGTCAGCGCCCAAGCTTCCGCATAGGCATCGTTGGCCGTTTCGGGGTGCCGAAATCGGTCGTCGTCGGTGATCAGAGTCTGCAGGGAATCAGGTTTCCGCTCCGCCAAGTACCGTTGAAAGTGTTCCAGTCGCTTGGTATGGATTCCGCCGATGTTGCGCCAACCGCGCGTGCTGTCCAGATCGGGCGTTTCAAAATACACGGCCAAGCCCTCGCTGACCCACAGCGGGACATCGGCCAACCGTTGGTGAAAACCGCAGTTGTACGCCAGTTGGTGGGTCGCTTCGTGGATGATCGTGGCCACCATCCATTCGGCCCCGGGCCGAGCCAGCAACTGGTTGATCTGAGCTGCGGAGGCGGCTCGCGCAAACTCGCCGGGCCTGGTTCGCGACCCGGTCAGATCGAACATGGTCACGCGATTGGTCTGCAGGCTGTAGTAGCCATCGATATTTCCGGCCGCATCGCCCAACTCGGAACGGGCATAGGCCATGTAGGATTCGCGCGAGTCGAACACCAGCACGACCAGCGGCATTTCAGGATCGCGCAACGCGAACCCGCGCCGTTGCCAGTAGTTCCGAAAGGCCCGGTACAACCGCTCGTACAGCGAACCGCACCATTGGGCGTAGGCGGGCGTCGTGTTGTAGACGAACAGATAATTCGCCGTATGGTGCAAGCGGAATCCGGGCAATTGTTCGGTCAAACGCGCCGACAACTCGGCGCGGGACATGGGCGTATAGGGCTTGTCATCCTCGCTGCGCCGCTGTATCTGCTCGGCCGGGATCGCCCACAACACGCCCTCGCGATCCTGCAGCAGCACACCCCCATCAACCGCTTCGATCACGATCTTGCCCGCTAGATGCAACGGCCGCCCATCGCGCTGGATGGTGACGTGATCCAGGCCGGAGACGCGAGCACTGGCCAATACGACCATCAGCGCGGCTCCGGACCACACGAGATTATGTAGCGTCGCTTTGATTCTCATGCCTGGATTGTAGCCCATGCCAGAGGATCGTGCTACGACCGGTTATCGGTTTCGACGGCGAAGAATGTCTGGAAAATAGCCGCCCCGACCTGATTGATCTGGGTCTGCAACGAATCGAGGAATTCGTGCAATCCATGACGCAGAATCTCGTTGGTATCGGAATAGGCCAAGCCGCTGCGCAGTTGGCCCAGTTCTTTTTCCGCAGGGTTCCAGAACGTGTCTTCCGGGCTGCCGACAATCGCATGCAGCGACTGATTCGCGCTATCGATGCAGTGCATGATCGCTCGCGGGAACAACCGGTCCAACACCAGGAATCCGACGATCTTTTGCGGGGTGATGATCCCATGCCGTTTGCGGAACATCTCGAATCCGCTGACCGACCGCAGGACAGCCGACCATTGCAGATCGTCGGTCGGCGTGCCCACTTCGCCGATGGTCGGCAGCAGCATGTAGTATTTCACGTCCAAGATCCGCGAGGTCTTGTCGGCCCGTTCCAGCATCCGGCCCAACCGAGCGAAGTGCCAGCCTTCGCCATGCGACATCGTGGCGTCGGTAACGCCCTTGAACTGCTGGCTGGCCGATCGGACTTCCTGACAGAAATCCTGCGGCGAATCCAGGATATCGGGATGCCGGGTAGCCGCCACGACGTTGTGGTAGAAGTTATTCAGTTGTTCCCACATCTCGGTCGAAATGGCTTCGCGGATCGAACGGGCATTTTCCCGCGCGATGCTCAGGCAAGACAGAATCGAGTTCGGGTATTGGGGATCGAAAGCCAAAAAGTGGATTGCGTTTTCTCGCGAAGCACTGCCGTACCGTTCGGCAAAGATCTCATCGTCCGCCGTGGTACTGATCAGCGGTTGCCACTGTTCGCGAACGTTCTGAGGCGAATCCAAGATGAACCCGAAGGTAACATCGATGAACCGCGCCAGATTCTCCGCACGTTCCACATAGCGGCTGATCCAATAGATGGAACTCGCCACACGGCTTAACATCCGCGAAGTGTCGAAGGTGTGCGGAACAAGGGTTCTATTGGTTCGAGTTGTCATGACGCTCCTCCTCGCTGGCGATGACCCAGGTATCCTTGCTGCCGCCGCCTTGCGATGAATTGACGACCAGCGAACCTTTACGTAGGGCGACTCGAGTCAAGCCGCCCGGCAGCACATAGATGTCTTCTCCGTACAGGATGTAAGGGCGCAAATCGACGTGTCGGCCCTCCAAACGATCACCGACGATCGT
>SKVE01000798.1 GCA_007129635.1 Planctomycetaceae bacterium | reverse complement strand
CGCCGAGGCGTTGGACAAGTTCGAAGAACTGCTACGTCTGGCTGTCGGCCCCGCTGGCATGATCCCGCAACGAGAAATCACCGTCTTTCACCTGAAATACGCCCAGGCCGAGGTGGCTAATACGTTGTTGCAGGAAGTCCTTTCCGGACCCGGTGCCGATTCCGGCGGTTCCTTGTTGGGCGACGTGACGTCGAACCTGTTGGGCGGCGGGATGCTGGGCGGGTTGCTGGGCGGACTGGCCGGTGGCGTCAGCAACGGCGGGACCACCATGCAGGGGACCGGGCTGATCAGGGTCGTTCCCGATCCTCGTTTGAATGCCTTGATCGTCGAAGCGAATGAAGTGGATTTGGCGTTTGTGGAACAATTGCTGCGGGTGATCGACCGCGAGAGCAGCATCACCGACATCGAAACCAGCGGGGTCCCGCGGCTGATCCCCGTGATTTACAATTCGGCCGACGAGATCGCGGGAGTGGTCCGACAAGTGTATGCGGATCGGATTGCAACCCCTGGGGGCCAGCAGCGTCAACCGTCGCCTGAAGATCTGATCCGAATGTTGCGCGGTCAGCGGGGTGGCGGAGGCGGGCAGGATTCTCGTGGCGAGGTCCAGAAGATGACGATCGGTGTCGACCCGCGCAGCAACGCGTTGATCGTCACGGCGCCGGAACCCTTGTTCCGTCAGGTCGAAATGTTGGTTCAGCAGATCGACCAACCGGGCAGTCCCGATGCGGATTATGTGTTGATCCAGCCCATCAAGGTCTCCGATCCTGAAGTCGTGAAAAGAACGTTGGGATCGCTGATGACGACCCCCACGACTCGGCCCCGTACGACCACGACCGGGCAGACCTCCGAGGCACGACCGGATGCGGGCGGCATGGATCAAAGGATCGAATTCTTTAGGCGTCTGCGCGAAGCCGGTGCCTTTGGCGAAGGAGGGCCTGGCGGTGGGCCGCCCGGCGGAGGTGCGGTGCGAGGTACCGGGGGCGCGCCGGCACCGACGGGCGGTGCGCCCACGCGCGGTGGTACCATGGGTACTCGCGGCGGTCGGGGTCGCTAAAACGAAAGCGGCGAGGCCATGGAATTGTTCAATCGAGTGCTGGTCTTCGCAGCCTACGTTGTGGTCGGCTGCATCATCGGGATCTCTGCGTGGGCAGCCGGCTTGTACTACGCTAGCTCGCATCGGGCGGCACTGAATGATTATGTCGACGATCTGGATACGGACACGACAATGCGACTGGCTCATGCTAGCGCTCCCACACCGGGGGTGCATGTCGAACATCTGTTCGCGCAACGAGCCCAGATCGAGCGGTTACAGGCAGCCTTGGCGCAAAAAGATGCATTGCTCGATCGCAAGAGACAACTGCTGGATCAGAAGACGGTCGACCAGCAGACGTTGAAGCAGGAATTGGAATCCACAATCAGCGTGCTGGAGATGCTGGCAGCCCACGCTATGTTGGCCGAAGCGGTCCCGGACGATCCGAATAACAAGCCGCTGATCGCGAAACTGGAAAAGCTGCAAGAAGAACGTAATCGGAATCAGGCGCTGGCACAGCAACTGCAGCAGGATCTGCAGGAACTGGCGGCGGAAATGGCGGTCACCGACGATCGGATTCGACAATTGCAGCAGCAATCCGAATTCGAGACCACGGTACTGCTGGCCGAGATGGAGACGTTTCAATCGGTCGCGTCGCGGGCGCTGGCAGGATTGGGTGGCGAGTCGGTTGATGCGTTGGTCGTTTTGTTGGCTGACCCGCGACCTCGCATTCGCCGCTGGGCTGCTGAGGTTTTGGCGGAAATCGGCCCGCCGGCTCAGGAGGCGATCCCGGCACTGGTCGATATCATGTCCGACCCGGATCCGTCGGTACGTGAGGAAGTACGGCGGGCCTTGGATAGCATCCAACCGATGGAATAAGAGTGATCGTCTGTTCAGCAACCCACCGGAATCGGCTGGTCAGACGGAACTTGTTTGCCCATAATAGGTTTAGTTAACAGACAAGCGTTTGGCGCCTTGAGAACGTCGCCAGTGTCGCCATTTTGTCGTCTCGAAGGAGTACGCGTATCATGAACAGCAAAACAACCCGCTGGCTGATCGTTGGCTTGGTACTCGCCGCATCATGGTCCGCGCGACAGGCTGTCGCACAGGATCCTGCCGAATTCTTGCGGCGATTGGACACCAACAATGACGGAATGATCGATGCCTCCGAGCTGGAAGGCAGATTCGGCGGTTTCATTCTACGGATGGCCGACAACAATCCGCGGCTGGATTTTTCGCGACCCGTGCCGATCGACCGTCTGGCGTCCGAGTTCACGAGGATGCGTGAAGAACGGATGCAGGCCGCTGGAGGGGCAGGCGGCGGGCCCGGGGGAGCACCCGGGGGAGGACCTGGCGGATGGGGCGGTGGTCGAGGCGAAGGCTTTCAAGGGCGTGGGGGGCCTCCTGGCGGCGGCCCACCGGGAGGTGCACCTGCGGAGGGCGACGCGGGACGCGACCGAGGCCGAGGTGGCGGTGACGAGCGAACGAGTGTCTACCGCGCGCCTGAATCGAACGAGATGAAGCCGCTGATACCGGTGTTTGGCGAAGAGAAAGTGGTCACGCCACCTCTGGGGTTCGGAGCCGAGGGAGAATTGTTTTCGGTCGTGATCACGGAACAGGATCGACAAGAGGCGGCCAGAGTATTCCGTTATTATGACAGGAACAATGACGGCAAAATCGACCAAGAAGAGATGCAGCGAAGCCGTCGTGGCGCTGACCTGATGCAGTATGATCGAAACCGCGACGGTGTCATCACGCTGGACGAAATGGAATATCGCTACGCTCGCCGACGGATCGAAAACACGCGAACTGCAGCGACCGGTGGCCAAGGCGAAGGAGATCAGGCTCAACAAGGCGGTGATCGTCGAGGGCGTGGCGGACGCGAAGGCGGTCGCGAAGGTGGCGACGGGCGTGGGCAGTCGAACGGGAATCCCAGCCCGTATGCAGCATTGAATTCCTATCGAGTCGTGGCGCCCGTCGAACGGTTGCCCGAAGGGCTGCCGGATTGGTTCTATCGCAATGATGCGGACGGGGATGGACAGATCTCGATGGCGGAATTTTCGGCGACTTGGACCGAGGCCGTTTTGGAGGATTTCTACCAGTTTGATTTGAATCGCGACGGCTTGATCACCCCGGAAGAAGCGTTGCGGGCCAAAGCTGCGGGCGCGGTTCGAGGTTCCGCCGTCAGCGCTGCCGAATCGAACGAAGCGTCCTCACGTTCGCGTGGTGCGACCCCCGACTCGGCCGCCGCAGATGCTGGACCTGCCTCGCAAGATGACGGGCCACCGATCGACCCTCGATACTTGGAGCACTCTCGGGGGGTGATTGCCAAATACGACGCCAACGGCGACGGCGTAATGACGGAAGACGAGTGGGTGAACATGTCTCGCAATCCGGCAGCAGCGGATGTCAACGGGGATGGAAAGATCACCGTGGAAGAATATGCTCGCTGGATCATGAGTCGCTAATTTAAGTGGTCCGACCTGGACCGCCATGAAAATATAGGTTGCTCTTCGTAGGTTGTTTTTGCCTTGAATCTACTCAGTGGAAAGGGTTGAAGAATGATGAAGCGAACCGCGTGCTGCAGTGCTATTTTAGTGGCAATCATGGTCTTGAGTTTCAGCTCCGGTGCGGCGGCACAACCGGCGGGTGGTGGACCCGGTGGACCGGGTGGATTCGGTGGTCCGGGTGGCTTTGGCATGGGGCCTGGTGGCGGAGCCATGGGCCTGCTGCTGCGTCAAGATGTTCGAGACGAATTGGAGCTGCTAGACAGTCAGGTCGAAGAATTGACCAAGATAAGGGATGACTTAATGGGTCAATTCAGGGGGCTCATGGCCCCCGATGAAAACCTTTCGATGCAGGATCGCATTCAGCGAGCCCGAGAGGCGATGGAAAAGGCGCGGGAAGAAATGGACCAGAAGGTGGCCAAAGTTCTGTTGCCGCACCAGAAAAGGCGTCTGGACCAACTCAATAACCAGATGGCGTTGCGAGGCGGCATTTTCCGGGGGTTGACCAGCGAACCGATGACCGAAGAGTTGAACATCACCGAGCAGCAGCGTGAGCGACTGCG
>SKVE01000366.1 GCA_007129635.1 Planctomycetaceae bacterium | reverse complement strand
CGACTCGGGATTCGGCGCCCGACCGATTACCCTGCTGTTCAGCGACCAGCCGCAAGGCCCTTGGAACACCATCGCGTCGGGGTTGCCCAACTCGGGGCAGCACTACTGGCGGGTCGATGCCCGCGTCCCTGAGAAGTTCTATTTGAAGATCGAGGCGCGCGACGAGGCCGGCAATCTGGGCGAGGCCCAATTGACCGAGCCGATCCATTCCGCTGGCCTGTCGCCGCGCGGGCGGATACGAAACGTCGAGGCAGTCGATTAGGTTCGGCAAAGAAACCACAGATCGCTGCCTGGATGCTCCCGACGTCGGGCTTGCACACCGGGCTGGTCACGTGATCGTCACCTGATCGTCACGATTGGGCGTCTGGGATGTTCGGTAGGCCAGATGATCTGATCCAAGCGGTCAGGCCAGCGGATGCGCAACGTCTGTTGATGATCGTCGCGTTGCATCTCGATTTCCGGATCAGCAACATCGCCCGGCAGGGGAAGTAGCAGGGCAGCAAAATCCGGCTGTTCGGTCGTCGCCTGGAATTCGATGCGTTGGTGGCCATCGTACTGGGTGACCTGGTGTTGCAGCGGTGTCGAAGCGGTCAGATGCAACTTCATCCGCGGCGCATCGCTGGCCGGTTCGCGTCGGACCCATTGCATGGGCGAGGTGATTCGAGCGTCTTTGGCCCGCAGGGTAAGATGCTCCGGCGACTGGACAAAGGGTGGTTGTTGGTCGGTGTTGGCGGCGGTGATCGTCACTCGTTCCAACTGGGCGGCTGGCTCGCGGGTAAAGAAACGCAGCGTATGCTCACCCGGTTCCAGATGGTACCGAACGGGCTCGGACCCAACCCCCGCACCGACCTTGCCCCATGTCCAATCACGGCGCGACGGAAAATGCCAATCGAAGCGTGGATGATCGTTGACCTGGACGAAAAACGAATCGGATTGGGCGGTCACGGCGCCGGCAGCCCGTGCTCGTCCCCAAAACTCGTATTCCCCAGGTTCAGTGATCGAGAACGTCCAGACGGCCGAGCCGCGTCCCGCCGCGTCTGCAGGTGTTTCTACCCACGTGACAAGACGGGCGCTGTCCGGTAACAACTGGGCCTGGCCCTGGTCGGGAAAGCCGATCTGCATCGCGGCAGGCGTATGCATCATCCAGGTGTACTCGCGAACCTGGTCGTCTTTTCGAATGTCGTCCAGAATCACCGCATAAGCGGGCGTTTTGGCGGATGGTCGGATGAACAACGCGTGACGCCGCGCCCACTGGACCACCGTTCCCGGTTCGTCGCGATGATTGCGACGGTAGGCCTCGGTCGCGTCGGCCAGCGCATAGCCGTACTGCGGACCATCGTGGTACTCGACCAGGCATCCACTGGTGCCTCGTCCCGCTCCGCTTCGAGCCATGCCCTGGCCATCGATCAACACGCAACTGTGGGCGACGGTCTGGTCGCGGCCGCCGGGCAAGCCCGTGTTGCCGTAGCCTGAATCGATGCTCCATCGTTGCCCCAGACCGTACAGGGTAAAGTGGCCCTCATCGGCCTGGTTATGCGTTACGGGATAGTAGGGCCCGGCTTCGATCGAGAACATCACATCGTGGCTGTCCCAACCGGTCCGCCAAATGGCAAGGCCTCGACCTTCGAACAGTTGGGCGAGTGGTTGTCCGGCCTCCTGCGGTTCGATAGGCTGGACCTGATTGGCCCACAGGATCTGGAAGGCGGATCGTCCGGTGCCGGCTCGGTCCCAAACCCAACGGGCCAATCCGTTTTGATGAGCTTCAGCCAGCAACAGCAGCGTCGGATCGCCGAACCCGCTGTAGTTCGCATTGTTGCGGGCGTCGAAGACCGATTCTCCCGGCAGCAGGGACATGGCATAGAAGCCGGGCAGACCTTGCAGATGAGGATGCTGTATCAAATCCCGGCCGTCCGTTCGGCGCAGCGCATCGGCAAAACGCAGCGCATTGCTCAATCCATAGATCCCGTAACTGGTGCCCTCGACGTAGGCTCCGCGAGCGTCGAAACCGCTTTGGAACCAGAGCTCGATCTGATCGGCGCAAAAGGCGATCCAGTCGGGGGCTTCCTCGGGATAGAATTCCTGGAGCGAAAGAGCCAGCATGCCCGCAGCGCCCAGGCCCACGCCCATGAAATTGTGATAAGGCCGCCACCAGGTTCGTTCGCGAGAGACTTCAGCGATCATGTGACGCACGTACTCGGCACTGGTCTCGGCCCAAACCGCCTTCTGTTCGGGCGTCATCGCTTCGCCCAACCAATCGTAACCGATCGCCAGTCCCCGCATGATGTCGCCTCGAGCGCCGGCAAAACCTTTGCCGATTTCCGGGTCGGTGACAGGCAGTTCACGACTAGCCGCATCCAGCAGCAATACCCCGTGCTGCGCGAACCGATCGTCGCCGGTGATTTGGTAGGCAAGCCCCAGCGTCTCCATCCAGTCGGTCAACCGCCGTCCGAAGTAGTGCCCCAGAATCTGCACTCGCCACTCGCGTTCCGGGCGCTGAGCCACGGCTTCCGGGTCCGCGTAATGGCGCGACGCCGGGTCGCAGAAATCCTCGGCACGCTCACGAATCTGTTGCCAAACCTCGGCTTCCGAGCCCTGCTGGACGGTCGCCTGCAATCGTGGAAGATCGTCCTTGGAAAACCACAGCGCCGGCTGAGCGTGAATCTCCGGGCAACTGACTGCTATCAGCAGTAAAACGAAACCCACAAACCTCATCGTGAAACTCCTTACGAAAACCATGGACTCGCCGATTGTAACCTGTTCTTTGTGACGTTGACAACATCGTCGCCCGGTGATTGCAGCAGCCTGGAAAGAGGGGGACTCGTGTTCCCGATCAAACCAAACGAGAACCAGACGTGGTCCAATTCAAAAACCACCAAGGAAAAGCACGTCGGTGGGATCTTGGCCACGCTGTCGGAATTGTACTAGGGACGTCCCGTGACTTCGGTGCGGATCGGTCAGGCCTACGGCATGGGCCATCACCTGCGTATGTCGACATGCTCGGCCAACAAGTGGGTTCCACTCCACCGTAACCATCGCGCAGCGCCACCTCGTGCTCCTGCTGCACCAACTGCAAGTGCTGCTTCAGTGGTTCGACTCCCCGCTCCGCGTCGAAAAACGCTTGCTCATTCGAGTTCACGTGGATAAAATTACGGAATCTTGAAGCGTTTTACGCCGCCAATATACCCGCCAGCCCAAGATTCCAGCCGTCGTATGGGCGGTAGAATTAGAAGTTCGCCGATTCAACCGCTAGACTGCTGGAAACTGATCGGTGATTCGGTTGAGGGCGCCGTCGTTGCGAGTGTGGTGGCGGGCGATGGCCTGCCGGGACCGTTCCCGGCCCGTGGTGGTGGCGGTCGTGTGGTGTTGTGGTATCATCAATCAAGACCTGCTCTGGGAGGCCGGAGTGTTCGAGATCGCGGCGCCGAGCTAGGCGGAAGGAATGTCATCACGAGGAGAATCGCATGACCGCAGACCATTTTGAGGACACCGTCACGACGCTGATTGAGCGGATACCGTTTCAGATGTTTAAAGTGGAACTGAACACGGGTGAGCAAATCGAGATTGACCACTCCCGTGCCATCATTGTGCGCGACGGCAGAGCTGTGTTCCTGGGACCTGGTGGAACGCTCCACTTGTTCGATCACGAGAGTGTGAACCAGGTCATCGTCGAACCGGTGGGTACGAGCGTTTAGTCACGCCGAACCATCCGATGCACGCGAGGCGGCCACACTCCACACGATGCGACACAGTTTCGCCACGAGCATGTTGGAAGCGGGAGTCGATGGGCTGACGATCAGCAAGCTGTTGGGCCACTCCAGTTTTGTGACGACGATAATCTATTTGCACGTGCGACGTCAACACTTCGACCGCTCGCCCATCGAAACGCAATTTCCGTTTTGTCTTACGGGCAGCACGTCGAGTCAACGCGGGGGGGGGCGAACCTGACTTCGACAGACCGAGCCCGTTAGACCGATTGCTGGCATGGTAGCAAGAGTCGACAATGGTCGGCCGCTATAGAACGGAGAGCCATCATGTACTCAGACAAAATAAGTTCAAGGAATGCGAAGCCGCCCAAGTCCTTCGCGATACCGTTGCGGTGGTCGGTCGTGG
>SKVE01000198.1 GCA_007129635.1 Planctomycetaceae bacterium | reverse complement strand
GACGGCAGATGATCGCCCGCGGCCTGCAAGAACGCATGCATGTCGAAATCGATTCCGGTGATCGAGGGCAGATGGTAGTAGTAGAACGGCAGTTCTGGCGCAGCCGAAGTGATCATTTTCAGGCAATCGATCAGCACCGGCAGCGAATCGGGCTTGAAATACCAAGGGGCGACAGCCGAAATGGCGTCAGCGCCCACGGTTTGTGCATGCCGAGCCAATCGAGCGGCCTCTGCCAGGCTGGTATGCCCGACCTGGACGATCACCGGGATTCGTCCTTGGACCGCCGCGACATAGGCGGCCACGACCGCCTCGCGTTCCTCCGTAGACAACGAAGGCCCTTCGCCAGTGGTGCCGCAGACGTATAACCCGGCCACTTGGCTGTCGATCAGGTGCTGGACGATCGCTTGGATCTGCCCCAGGTTCAACGAGCCATCGTCATGCATCGGCGTAAATGTCGCGGCCACCAGACCGGTCATCTTGAATTTCATAGCGTGCCTCGAGTGCGATTCAGTGAGTTTTCAGGCGGATTTCGGAACAGCCAGTTATATTTGGAACAGCCAGTTATATAAGGCTTTCCGCAGTGGGCGTAAAGGTGCCGACCGGTGGATCACGGATCGTTGCGAGCTGCCAGGGCATCCAGTTCGTCCAGCCTGAGCCGCACCGAGAGAATATAGGGTTGCTCGCCTTGATCCCAATGCCCGTAAGTCGTCACGACGAACGTCCCGTCCGGCAGAACTTCGACGCCAGGATAAGTCGTATCGTGACCGCGGGTATTGTCTTTGAATCGCACTACGTATTGGCCTTGACGGCCGTGGACCAGGTCTTCATACGTGCCGACCCAACCGACCCAGTCGGTCTCGAACGGCCGATCTGCACGTTTGGCGGTCGGCGAGATGCAGCGGAAGCTGATCAGCAGCCGTCCGTCCGGCGCGTACTTGCCCGTGTGGCGATCGCCGGTCAAGGCCAGCGGCACCTCGCGCGGTGGCGTCCAGGTCCGCCCTTCATCGTCGGAGAAGATGATATGCGAGTTTTTTTGCCGCCGGTTTTCTCGCAGTAACACAGCCAACTGTTTCCCATCCGGCGATCGAATGCCCCCGGGCTCGCACAGATGCACGTCGCTGCCCTGCCAAACGGTTTCGGGGTCCGTCCAGCTCAAACCGCCATCTTCGCTGAGCGTCTTGTACAGGGTGAACGTGTTGCTTCGAGGCCCTGCGGGCGATCCCCAGAAGGTCTCGGGCCCGCCCTGGATAAAGCGTCCATCGTCATGGAACATCGCCACGTAGTGACCCGGGCCGGTGTGCAAAGCTTCGACGAACCCCATCACCACGATCCCGCCCCAAGAACCGGCAGGCTGCAGTTCGCTCCACGATCGCCCATCGTCCTGGCTGACGGCCAGCCGAGCCGGGTACAGGCCCGACCACAGGATCAAACGTTTCGTACCGTCGGGTCCGACGACACGATGGATGGTCGGCACCTCCCGGCTGGTAGCCCACGACTCCGGCGTAGGCAATCGATCGCTCCAGGTCCGTCCACCGTCATCGCTGCGTTTCATGACGATCGCCCCACGGCCATGGCCTTGAGGATAGACCGCGTAGATCGTCTGGCCGTCCTCCAGCAGCACGGTCGTCACGTGGCCCAAGTACTGCCCAGGCTGTCGGTCCACGATCACCTGACGTTCCGTATCAGCGTTCAGATCGATGGCGGGGATCGTCACACGATCCAGGGCCTCGACCTGGACGAGCGGTTGAGCACCGATGGATGAGGCGAACAACCCGACCATGCCCATCGCCAAAAAGACCGTTCCCCAGTTCCGACATTGCCAGCGATCTTGTTTGCCTTCCACTGCGTTGCTCCTCTTGGGTTCATAGGTTAACTTCATTCTACCCCAGATCGGATCTTTCGCGAGGCCGGCAAGTCGGCTAATCTGAATCAAGGGGTTCGGTACCAACTGGGCTTATCACCGCCGTTGCTGCCGAGTCGGTGCGTGCGATTCGTCTATGATGTGAAGGAGACATGCTTGGCGGACCTTTTGTGGGGCCTGCTTGTTCTGGCGGGCGTTGCCATCCTGATTTACGCGGCCTCGTCCAGGATCGCTCGGCGAGCGTCCGATCGTCTGTCGACCGTGCTGGCTGCCGCTGCCTGTGTCTTCATGGTGGTCTTCTCGTTGACCGTGCATGGCAAGCTGGTGATCGCCGAATGGTTGCCTCTTTCAAACGCCATCATTTTGGGCAATTGGCTGCCGCTGGGTGGCGCCCTGTTGGCGGGCGTCCTATCGGGACGGCGTTCGATTCCGTCTTGGCGACGCTGGCCGCTGATCGTCTGCTTGACCATCGGGTGCTGGTGGACGGTGTTGATCAACTTTTTACCCGGTCCACAGCATTCTGACGATCTTTGGACATCGGAGGGCGTGTGCTTGCAGTCGAGTGCGGCGTCGTGCAGTCCCGCGGCGGCAGCGACGCTGCTTCGGCATCACGGGATTCACGCCACCGAAGCCGAGATGATGCGTCTATGCCTGACTCGGCACGGAGGTTCGCCATCGTTGGGATTGTATCGAGGGTTAAAACTAAAAACCCGAGGTACCGGGTGGCGAGTGGAGGTGGTGCGAGGGACGGGCGAACAGCTTTGCGCGGATCTGTCGTCCCCCGTGTTGTTGCGAATGCGGCTGCCAAGCGACTCGGGCCTGATGTCGCGACTGGCAGGTTGGACAGGCATGGTTCCCGACCAGGGACATGCCGCCGTGCTGTATGCGGTGACGGAAGACGGGCGGCGTCTACGAGTCGGTGATCCTTCCGCAGGGATCCACCACTGGCTGGCCGACGATTTCTTGGCTCGTTGGCGAGGCGAAGGGTTGCGTCTGGTCGCCGATTCGCCGCATGTCACGGGACATCACCCGTTCCACGAAAAGCTTCCGACCAGCCGCCCCGAGTCGTGATGGTGCGGTCGATGCAACGTGCGATTTCCTGAGTTTGTTCGATGGCGGCGATCATCCGATGGTAGATTTGCCGCTGGTCGGATCGTAGCGTGCGGCCGCGACGATCCTTCAACCACTTCCGGCAGACCTGATGGCCGCCCACGTGAAAGTTCCAAACAGGCTCGGGTACCTGAACCAAGACCTGTTGGCGGTTGATCAGGACGCGGCCTTCCTCGTATCTCGGATAACCGGCCGCGATCGTCCAGTCACCGGCAGCGTCATCATCTGCCTGGTGCGTTTCTCGCTCGACAGCCCCCCGCAACAGATGTGCTTCGACCAATCGCCGTCCATAGCGGCTGAACTGGGCAAACAACTCGCACGAGCCTGGCAACAGAACTCGCGGAAAATCGGCTCGCAGCAGATCGGCATACCGTGTCCGATACTCGTCCGAATGGAACAATGCATAGATGTAATGCAAGACGTCTTGGATACCGAACGTGGCGATCAGGTCCCCCGAAGAATCCATGACCGGGGTGCATCCCACCGCCTCCGCCAGATCCCGGACGAAGCGCGGGTCCAGATTCGGTTGCCGTTCCATCTGCTTGTGTTCACCGGTCGTGTAGGTGTACAGAGGAAAAATGGATTCGCTGCCGCGGTTGTCCGATCGGATCACCCCATCCAGGGTCAGGTCATCTGTGATCCAGAAGTAGTTGCATGGCTGGCTGGGCAGCATCTGTCGCCGCGCAATCAAGGCCAAATTTGGCCCTGCCAGCAGATGACCGACCACTTCATCGCGCGGCCAATCGATCATCGCTCGGGACCAGATGATGTAACGTCGATCGAACGGGCGATACCAACAGCAACGGATTCGCTGCTGCCAGTGTGGGTCCGCCGCCAAACGTCGGCGAGCTTCCGAGAGACGCCAGCCGCGGGTGTCGCCCGGCGGGTACCGTCGAGAGCGGCTGTTGGTGAAATGGCGGCGGACCGCATCGTCATCGATCGAAAGATCACAGAATTCGCCCAAACGCTGCAGCAGTTCCTCGCGCTGAAACGCCACGACGAAATGATCTCGAGCGGTCACGGGGGCCGTGACGTGGAGGGGAAAAATATCCACCAAACGCGGCGCACGAAGATACTCGACGCTTCGCGATTCGTCGCGAGGAACAAAAAAGAAATCCGGCACCTGCGGCCACCATTCGCTGCTGTT
>SKVE01000757.1 GCA_007129635.1 Planctomycetaceae bacterium | reverse complement strand
GATCCTTCATTCGGCATCCCTGTGGTCGCCTCGAGATGGCCCCAAGGTACCTGTTTGGTCGGGTGTCGGGCCATGTTTTCTTCTCGGCTGATGGTTCCCGGAATCGGCGCCGCGCGGCTGATAAGAATTTAAACCTCGTCCGCCAAGATTGCAACCCTCGTGAACGCCGCTGGTCCCTTCTTGCTCTTCGTCCCAACCGACGTGGTGACGAAATCGGAGATCCGTAGTACACTGGCTCAATGCGCATTCCCAACACGAAACTCGCCGGGGAACTCTACGAGCAGGTGGAAGGCTGGAACATGCTCATCGAACCGCATTGGATCAAACGCTTTCAGTTTCCGTCTCAGGCCGCCGCCTTGGCCGTGATCGCCCTGAGCTGCCTGGTCCTGATCGGCTGGCGTCTGGACATGGAAACCCTCAAGACTGTCTTTCCGGGGGGGCCATGAACCCCGGCGGCATGGCGCTGGCCTTCTTGTTCGGCGGCGGGTCACTGTGGCTGTTCCTGGTCCTGCGATTGGGTCATGACCAGCCCTTACAAAAGTCTGCGGACCGTTTACGACAACAACGTGTCTTCGTTCTCCACGGACCCTGACGGATCCATGGTTCGTTTGGTCCTCAGTTTGCGTGCCGTCGGAACGCTGCCTCGAAACGAGACAGACGCGACCGGCACACGATCTCTCCTGGAGCTTTGACGCGCGGATCCACCTCGGCAGCTTGCTAGGTCAGTGTCAATCGCGAGGTTAGCCATCCGTGGATGAACTGAACCAAGGTTTCCCAAGGGAATACACTGCACGCGAGCTGACGGGTTCCGTCGTCTCCGCTCGACAATCATCGGTCCTTAACGCGATCGCAACGACAACGCGATGACGACTCCCGCGATGACGACTCCCGCGATCAAACCGACTCCGAAGCACACAAGCAACGATTCTCCTGGCCGATTGCGCCTCGTTTCACACGCCCCGCCTCGCCGAGATTGACCAGCTCGATCCCCTGTCCGCGAAGGTAGCTGACTTCCCGGTCGCCGATCTTGATCCCTCGGCCGCCCTTGTTGATGCGTCGCAGCCGGCCCAGAATCGTGACGGGCATCGAGACCCGCAGCAGTTCTTCGTCCGTGATGCGACTGGAAAGCGTCAAGTCGGAATCGGTCAACGGCAGCGTGCCGATCTGCTCGCTACCCGTCTGGCCGTAGGAGGTATCGGCGTTTCTCTCCGCGACGTAGTGCTTCTCGGCGTTGACGTACACCGTTCGAAGATGAGTCGATTCGTTCGGCCCCAAGTGGTACCGGGAAACGTAGAACGACCGGTTGTGACCAGTTCCGCCGCATCCAAGGTCCAGTTGTTGGCGAACAAGGCGACCAATTCACCCGGAAGCTCGGGCAACTCTGCGAGCAGTGTCTGCCACGCGGCCGCGCCCAGCGGCTTGGGATGCTTTAGGATCTGCGTGCTCTGGTAGACGTACTCGTTGCTCAACAGGTGGTGGAACAGGCTCTGCCGCCAGTTGTCGCCCGGCTCGAAAATCTGGCCCGTGACTTCTTCCACCACCGACTTGACTCAAGTACATCGTCGGAAAGCCGATCAATCCCGGCATCACCGGATGCAGCTTGCCGCATGCGGCCATCTGCTGGATCGAGTCGCCTTTGGCAAACGCCTCGGACAGCGACACATACGGACCTTTGACCAGCGGGATATCGCCCCCCGGCCCGCTGCAGGGCTCCCGCGACTGCGGTCAAATACTTCAGTGGGTCGAACTGCGCCTGGCGGGGAAATCGCAAACACGGCCCCGTCTCCAACGGCAAGAGTGGCGCACGTGCGAGTCGCTCGACGTCGCTCAGCCCGGCCCGGTGGGCAGTGGAAAGCTCGCGATCCAGCAATTCAGAAGACTCGCCAAGCGGGACGAAGAGATAGCCGTCCAGCCGGACGAAATCACAGTCGATCTGCTCGTCGCCGACGATCGACTCGATGCGGTTGATCGCCGCCGTGTGACTGGCGGCCGCCAACTTCGCCCCTTCCGGGCCGTGCAGGCGCTCGATTTCCAAGAAGCGGTCATCCAGGACATTGCTCAGATGGGCGGTCGTGCGTTGGGTCTGCCCCCCGCCGATCGGGCCATCGTCCAGCACGACGACTGATTTGCCCTCCTTGGTCAACAGATAGGCCGTGGTGATCCCGGCAATGCCCGCGCCGACGATGCACACATCCGCGTGGGTGTCCTCGCCCAGCGCGCTCTCATTCTGCACGGCAGCCGCTGCCATCCACAACGAGGTGCTTTGGCCCTGGTTCTCCTGCTGCATGATTCTTATCTCCTAGCGAGAGTGATACCGTCCCACGAATCAGCTATTTCCTGCCACTCTCCCAACTCCTCAGCGGCGAACCAAGAGCATAACCACGAGGATGATAACCACCAGCGTAAAGAACCCTCCACCGAGGTACATGTAGTTCGCGAAAATTGGGGCAAAGCTGTTTGCAAAAGTCGTCAACATGATAACTCTCCTCGTTAAGATTGGTCACAATCTCCCTTTGTTGTTCAAACAAAAAAAGCCGACGTGATGAAACACCCAAAGGTCTTCCAACACGTCGGCTTACTTGTCAGCGAGCCCTCCGGCACGGTGGGGCCGAGTTGCTCTCCATCTAGTCATCCGACAACAACAGTATTCCTGCATTCTACAGCCAGGCAACGGAAATGCAAGTGGGGATGCCGTAGAATTACAGCCTCGCGTTCCGCAGCCGCAAGGCGTTGCTAATGACCGAGACGGAACTCAGGCTCATCGCGGCACCGGCGATCATCGGGCTGAGCAGCAGGCCGAAGAACGGGTACAACAATCCGGCTGCCACCGGAATCCCCAGCGCGTTGTAGACAAAGGCGAAGAATAGGTTCTGCCGGATATTCCACATGGTGGCGCGGCTCAGCCGGACGGCCTTGGCAATGCCGCGCAGGTCGCCTTTCACAAGGGTGATGCCCGCGCTTTGCATGGCCACGTCGGTGCCGGTGCCCATGGCAATGCCGACATCCGCTTCGCTCAATGCGGGGGCGTCGTTGATGCCGTCGCCGGCCATCGCAACCTGTTTCCCCTCCGCGCGCAATCGCTTGATCTGCGCGACCTTGCCGGCAGGTTCGATCTCCGCTTCCACCGCATCCAGGCCGAGTTGCCTGGCCACCGCGGCGGCCGTACGGCGGTTGTCGCCCGTGAGCATGACAAGCTGCAACCCGAGCGAATGAAGATCACGGATGGCTTCGGCGGTGGTGGACTTGATCGGATCAGCAACGGTCAGAATTCCCGCCGGTTGGCCATCGATCGCGACAAACATCGCGGTCTTGGCATCTTCTTGAAGCTTTCTGGCCGAGGCTTCAAGCGGCTCCAGGCCAGTGATCTTCTGAGTTCGCAGGAAATCCGGCTTGCCGATCAGCACCGCACGGTCCGCCACGATGCCGAGAACCCCGCCCGCCGTCACCGAACGAAAGTCCTTCACGGTCGCCAGTGCGACACCTTGCTGCTGCGCGCCCCGCACAATCGCGGCAGCCAGCGGATGTTCGCTGTTCTGCTCCAGGGAGCCGGCGAGACGCAGAAGCTCGTGCGCATCGACACCGCCCGCAGGTAGGACGTCGATCAGCTTGGGTTTGCCCTCCGTTAATGTGCCCGTCTTGTCCACAACCAACGTGGTGACCTTCTCCAATCGTTCGAGCATTTCGGCGTTTTTCACGAGCACGCCTTCCTGGGCCCCGCGTCCGATCCCGACCATGATGGACATCGGCGTGGCCAAGCCAAGGGCGCACGGACAGGCGATGATCAGGACCGCGACGGCATTGACGACGGCGTGCGCGAGTCTTGGTTCGGGGCCCAACCACATCCATGCGACGAAGGTCAACAGCGAGACCACCAGTACCGCCGGCACGAAGACGCCCGCGACCTTGTCGGCCAGACCTTGGATGGGCGCACGGCTCCGCTGGGCTTCGGCCACCATCGCTACGATCTGCCCGAGCAACGTGTCGTCACCCACTCGCTGGGCGCGCATGACAAAACTGCCGGTTCCATTGACGGTGCCGCCGGTCACTTGGTCGCCCACGGTTTTTTCCACCGGGAACGGTTCGCCGGTGATCATGGACTCCTCCACGCTGGAGTGACCTTCG
>SKVE01000677.1 GCA_007129635.1 Planctomycetaceae bacterium | reverse complement strand
CGCGGAGAGCTCAAATTGGCCCAGTACGCATGGGAGCCGAATTTCCTGTGCAACTTGTAGTGCTGCATTCTGAAAAGAAGCCTAGGGCTAGTTTGTAATAGCGTCCGTTTCAGGAAATCCTTCATATGCAAGACCTGCGTAACACGGGCCACACCAACGACCGAAGAAGACCATAAGCAGATGTCATTCCGGAGCCGGTAATCACCTGCATAAAACCAGCACTGTCCCTGGCCCGCAGCTCACTCATCAACATCACGAACCGTCCACTGAACTGGCCGTCATCGGTTGTGGGGCCGGCTTCCGATTAGAAAGTCCTACTTTAAACAATTCATGCCATAAGAGGCCTACTCGTTCAATCTCATACTCTCTAGCTCCACTCATAACCTGGCGTGCCAATTTGTCGCGATGAGGACTGCTCGCTAAAGCAAGGATTCGCTTCACCATCTCATCAACATCAAAAGGCTTAACTAGAAAACCGGTTTGAGATTCGTTTATTAGCCAAGATGCTACCGGATAAGAATTGAAAACAACAGGAATAGAGCCGTAACTCTGGGCTTCTACCAATGTGTTCGGAAAACCCTCGAAAGCAGACGTCATGAAAAAAATCGGGGATCGCTGATAGAATTCATCTGGCTGCTGACGACCATGAAAGTTGATTCGTTCCAAACCTTCAGTGGCAACAAGCTCTTCCAGACTGGACAGGAAGGGACCATCTCCGACGACATCAAGCTCCCAGTCAGGTAATTTTTCGGCCAGTCGCCGCCAAATCTCTGGAATCAAATCGGCTTTTTTTTGTTCGACAGCTACCCGACCAAGCCATAACAAACGATTTTGCTTAGGTGGCACCGAATCCGCCACAGACGGAATCGAATTGGGAATCAAAAACACTTTCTCTTCATCGTAATCCGGTAAAAAGTACCGCAACTCTTCAATATTGGGGGGGCCGAACATTACAAAGTAATCGTAGGCTTCCAGGATGCGCTCCAGGTCTGCTCGGTGCCGACGTCGATGATGCCCGAGCAGAAGTGCCTTGCCGAAACGATTACGCAAAACAGGCCGCAGTGCTTTCGGGACCAATCGATTCAGGTAGGCATCGATATCGCCTTTGACAGAAAACAGGGTATTTCTCAAGCATGCGATCAACAGGTAGTTTTTGTTAACCAGCAAGGTATTACCGATCGAGTGGTCATAGGGCATTTGATTAATGACAATGTCGGGACTAAAGGCTCCCAACAACTTGGCCAACTCCTGATGGTTATGCGGATTCGCAGCACCCTTTTCTTCCATAGCCGAGTGCAACTGGACCTCATCGGGAGCCTTATGCCCCTCTCGCGCAAATGAGAAAACTGCAACCTTGTGCCCTTGCGAGGAAAAATACTTTCCAAGTTTGCAGGTAGTCATTTGTACGCCACCCTTGTTCGGGTGGAGCGCAGGTGTAAGCACCAGCAAGATTTTATAACTTCTCACATCTAACCTTCGTCGATAAGGCGGGAAACATTTATGGTAATTTCTCTTCTGGAACCCAACGAGCCAGCCACCCCATGGTTTCAAGGCAAGAGCCTTCCCTGCCAGGCGAACTTGACTATGGGGATTTAGCTGGGGGTTTGGCCGTAAAGAAAGACTGTTTGGCGTGATTCATGACCGGAATTGCAACGTCCTGGTCAAATCTGATCAGGACTCGAATACCGCAGCGTGTGCAAAGTGATCTCATCAAACCACTCTCGCGAAAAACATGTTCAAATCGGGAGAATAAATCTCAGGACTTCTTTAAAGGTCAGGTTACCATCCGGAAGAATTCTCGCCAACCAGGGCAGAGCAAGCAGATAAACGTTCAAGAACTCAAGAATCCGCGAAGTGCAAAAAAGCAGATATGGAATGAATGCAATTGCAGAGGCATAGCAACTCAGCACATACAATTTACCAGAAAACATTCGCTTCAAGGAGAAATCAGGCCCCAAACGCCATAGCAAAAAACCTGCCATAACCAATAAGAACCCCAGCCCCCAAAGCCGGCCAGTAGCCCCCCCTAGAAACCAGAGCGTATTCGAGGCTGCCAAGAACATCAAGCCTGTGGAAAAAACCGCGGCGCTGCGCCGATCCATCACGAAATAGGCTCCTGAAATCATGAGACCGAACACGAGAATATCCAGCGCATACCGCTGATATCCAGCTACCATGTAGGCCCGCCACAGACGCGTTCCACCGCCCATCGCTTCTCCCAACACCTGCGCGCGCAATTCCGCCGTTGCTCTCCCCCCTTCCCGCCGATCAAGAACTTTTTGTTCCCCAATTTCGACTTGAGAGATCAGTTCGATGGCGTCGTCCGGATTTACGAACCCCATAGGTAGGGAAAGCGCAAAGACAACTGCAAACAACAAACGGCGATCACCGATCAATACAGTCAACACAGCCGGGAGTGTCAACAAAAGGAAGCTGAAATGCACCAGCGGTGTGGCAGCCATCAAGAATACATATCTGAGCCGTCTGGTTTCGTAATATCGCAAGACGCCGTAAATAAGCATCCAGCCCGCAGTTGGGTTACGAACAGCTTGAAGGCTCTCAATATTCCGCGTCAGAAAGAAACATAGAATCAGGAAAATCACAACCCATGGCAGTTTGCTCTTCCCAAGGTCCCGAAAGATGATAAGCATGGAGCCGACGAAAAAATAACCGTAAAATAACCCAACGAGCGGGAAAAAGAGTTCGGGGACGCCCACCACGCTACCCGTGAAATACGAGAGGACATGAATGAAAACATCATGACTCGTCTGTCCAGACCTGAATAGTAGAAGCTGCCCCAGCTCATAAAAGAATTGCCCAAATGGCATGTCGCCATATAGGTAGTAAACCCTCGCTAGATGGACAGCACCATCGGCGCCTTGGCCGGTGATGTCGAAGGCAATAGGAATAGAGACAGCGTACCACCCGACAAACAAGGTCAACAGCCAATGCCGCTGACGGAAGCTTTTGCTCTGCCACGCCGCCAAAAGAAGAATCGGAGGGAAGAGCGCCGAGAGCAGCACACTTAGGCCCAGTTCCCGACGAGGTAAGCCACCTGCTGAATCCGCAGGAATGACGGGATTGAGCATCGCGCCTTGGTTAGACAGTTTCATTGATTCTCTATTTCAGGTCCGACCGACGGGTAAGTCAGACCAGTCAGGTAACTCGCGTAGTAACTTCTGCCGAATACCAAAGTAGTCGATAACGGCCTGAAATCGCCGCTCCAACTCGTCGCCGCCTGGGATCTCACGAGGGCTGGTTCTTTTGGTTTGCGGGATAGGGATCCACATTCGTGAATGTGCTGGTGGAACCCAAATGTGTTCTGCATTCACCGCGTGAGCAGCAGCCCAGAACCAGATGTCGGAGCCTCGACCGGGGACCAGGGAATGAACTGCGTCCAGATCCGTTACTCGATCATCGAGCGAGCCTGGGGAATACCAAACTCCGCCCCCGCCCATCAGATACAAACTATTTGCCGGCGTGTCTGCAGCGGGCCCGCCTGGGACCCGTTGCCACATTCCCAAGGTCGCACCTTTCCGATAAAGAGCCTTTGCCCAATATCCAGCAACACAGCGATCTCTACCGCTAGTAACTTCGACCAGTCTGCTGACTACGTCCCGGCTGTAAATAATGTCATCGTCAAAAGTGATCAATGCACAATCCGGATGACGGCCCCAAATCGGCATGAGTTTCTTCACCGCATAAGGATTGTCGCGCACCCAAACGATCTCCACACCGCGTGCAACGAGTCTTTTGATGGGCTTCGGCAGTTCCTGGTCTGGATAGTCTTCTTCGGAAAGCACCAAGTAGGCATGGCGTGGGTTAGCACTCTGCCGGGCCAGTGATTCAAAAACAGCCGGCACAAGGTGGATTCGTCGGGGATAGCTCGCAACAGAGAAAACAAAATTTGCGGACGGATCAAGCGGGATTGAGTTTCTCGCAGTAGCCGCCCAAAAGGCATACTTGCGATAGAGCAAATAGTTCCTGGCAACCACCAGGTTTCGACGAAACCAATTAATCACTTGACACTCCCAGCGCCGAATTCCAACGCGAATCGACCAATCAAGACCGGCATCCGCAGTTCACCCAACTTTCAATGGTGATGTTTGCTGCGGATGCTCCT
>SKVE01000331.1 GCA_007129635.1 Planctomycetaceae bacterium | reverse complement strand
GGGCAGCGACAAGATCCTGTGTCTGCTGACAGCCCATAACGGCCCGGCTCGCGGTGCGGTGGGCATCATCGACCGGCGTCTGGGAGTCAACGCTCAGGAAGCGATCCAAAACCTGACACCGGAAGTGAACATCGGCCGCGTCGATCAGGGCGATGGCAACCACATCCGCGGCCCCTACGAGAACCCGTTCCCGTTGGACGAGAATTATTTCATCGTTTCGCACAGCGGTTCGATCCTGGTACGAGATTACGAGGGCGCTCAGCAGGCGGTTCTGCTAGCGGCGCGAGGCTCGATGGGCTTTTATAATCCGCAGCCCGTCCGCGCTACCGCTGCGCCTCCCGTGTTGCCATCGGCCAACTCGGTTGCCGGACCGTTGCCACTGCCGCCCAACACCGCTGCGGTGTATCTGCAGGATGTGTACCAGGGGCTCGAGCCGCATGTGGATCGAGGCGAGATTGTCGCGGTGCGAGTCGTGGAAGAGATCGCTAAGCCGGTCGAGATCCATCCGAATCTGCGCGCCTTCGGCTTTCAATTCCCCGTGGTGTCGTCCGGTGCCACCTACGCTCCCAAACGCGTGTGGGGCCAGGTGCCGATCGAGCCGGATGGATCGGCTGCCTTTGAAGTGCCTGCCGGACGGCCGCTGTACTTCATGGCGTTGGACCGGCATGGTCGAGCCGTCCAGCGAATGCGCAGTTTTACGCACTTCATGGCCGGCGAATCTCAGAGCTGCGTGGGCTGCCATGAAGACCGTTCGCACGCCCCGCCAGCGGCCGATCTACCTTCCGCCTTCGACAAGTTGCCTCGACCACTGGAGCCTCCGGAATGGGGCGTCCAGGGTTTCAGCTATCGCCGCATCATCCAACCCGTGCTGGATCGCCATTGCGTCCAATGCCACCAGGCCTATTCGCCCAGCGGCGGTGTGGATCTGTCCGGCGACATGACCGATTTCTTCAACGTTTCGTACGAGACCCTGGCCCGCCAAGGTACTCCCGCAGAGAATTCGAGGATCGGCGGAGCCAGGCAGGTCGATTTTCGCAATCCCTATACCTCGTGGATCTCGACGTACAACGGTTCGGAATCCAATATCCTTCAGATCGAACCGAGAACATGGGGATCGCCAGCCAGCCGATTGGCCGACCTGGTGCTGGACGGTCATCCTGACGCACGAGGCAAACTGCGAATCGATCTGAGCGATGCCGAAAAACGCCGGATTTTCGCCTGGATCGATCTCAACGTGCCCTACTACGGAACCAGTGATACGAACCATCCAGAACGTCCCGGTTGCCGCCAGATGTGGCCCGACGATTTCGACCGAGTCTTCCAGCAAGTTACGGCTCGACGCTGCGCCGAATGCCATTTGCCGGACCAGCAGGGGATCGCCAGCGTGCCCCGCTCGTGGTACCTGCGCATCGAACAACCCGAGAAGAACCAATTCATGCTCGCCCCGCTGGCGGTTCGCGCCGGGGGTACCGAGTCTTGTGATCGAGCCGTATTCGAGACCAAGGATGACCTCGATTATCAGGCCCTACTGGCCCTCTTCCAGCCCATCCAGGAACTGCTGGCCGATCGACCGCGCCGAGACCTGTACGGAGAACCCGCCGAGACTTGCGTAACTGAGTGCTCTGAACCGGTGGACGGCCAGTAAACCCCGTCGTCGCATAAAAAGTAGGACAGGTTGCCAAGCTGACCCACAAGGGAGTTTTACGCAACGCTGGGGTTCACTCTTCCAGCAGTTCGGCCAGATGTTGCCGCAATCGGCGTAAGTCTTCCTCCTGTTCATGACCGAACGAACCGGAACGTTGGCCGTAGGTATCCATCCAAACGAACAAGCGTTGCCAGTCGGTCGATTCCAGTTGGACATCGTGATGACCGCCGCGCAGCATTTGGATCAGGGGATTTTCTTGTGACGCACCCGCGTTGGCGACCGAGCGACCTTGGTGGTAGCGGGTCATGACATGATCTCGCAAGCTGGGCTGGCCGTAGTTGGCCAACGCCAAGTAGGCTCGATCACCCGTCAGATCGAATCGATCCGCTTCGCCCTCGGCGTGGTGACAGCCCTGGCAGTGTTGCTTGAGGACTGGTCCGACGAGTTCTTCGAAATCAAGGGGCCAAGTGCCCGACGGTTCTGGTGCCAAGCGAGAGGGAGTTCGCAACGAGGCCAACGCGGGAGGTTGAACGGGCGGTGCGCTGTTGCGCGGTTCATGGCAGCCGATGCATGCGAAGGTTTGCCCCGCCTAGACGTAGGTAGCGCTGCGCATTGTCTGAACCGCCTGGCCTTCGGCATTCAGCGTTTGCAGAAAGAACGGCACCCCTGCCGGAACGAGCAGATTCGCCGACCCGTCTTCCTCGACGGGCACGCTTCCCAAAATAAACTTGCCCGGATCGTCGCGAGTCAGACCGATCGGGGGGTAATTCATCGTCGGGTGAGTTTTTATCGGGATCCCGACCACGCGCAGCCGACGAATGGTCCCTCGCAATTCTTCCGGTAGACCTTGGTAGACGTCCTGGACCATCAGTTGTCCAAAACGGCTGTCGCATTCTCCGCTTAACAGAGGGATCTGAGGCTCGACGGTCCGCGGCCGGACGGGTAGGGGCGTTTCGCTGCCGATCGCCGCATCGCGATAGATCAGGTTCAGATTGCCAAAGGCGTCAAGCAGATAGATCCCCAGATCGTTTGCTGGACCGGGCATTCCCCAAAACGGCCGAGGAGTGCCGGGCGGCAGGGGGGCGGCACTCCAAGAGACCAAATAGTGGTTTTCGCATAGCGGCAGCGGACCGGCGAAGTAGGTTGCCGGCCAGCCTTCTTCTGTTTCGGGAAATGCGACTTCCGGCGTCAGACGCGTCATCCCGGCATCGCCGTCCAATGCGCGGCGTGGATCCAGCAACACCAGACTGCCACCGGTCTGGGCGTGATGAGCGGAGGCGGTGAAAACGATCTTGCGCGATCCGGGAACGCGACGCGCTTCGAAAAAGCAATGCGGATCGACCGTATAGTTCCCATAAACGGCTTGGGGGGCGGTCCCGTCCGGAAGCGTCGACCAGAGGCTCATGTACGGCATGTTGTCCCGATCCACATAGTCCCAGCGGCTGTACAGGATCCGCCCGTCGCTATCGACGCTGGGCGTCCACTCGAACATTTCGAAGGGCGAGATCTGACGCAGATTCGTCCCGTCGCGATCGATCACATGCAGCGTGTACACGGCCACCGGTCGCTCGGGTCCGCCACCGCAACGCACGTAACCGTCCGGCAGATCGCCCTCTTGACTGACGTACGCACTGGACAGATCGGTCTGCAGGTGTTGCCCGCGACGCGTCGAAAGGAAGACGATGCGGCCATCGGGCAGGTAGCGACCGTCGAAATCGTCGTACTTCCCGTGCGTCAATCGACGCAGGCCGCTGCCGTCCAGGTTCATCTCGTACAGATGATAAAAGGCGTCCTCGGGCACGTTGGATTTGTCCAGTTTGTTCGGCTCACGATCCAACCCGGCCACGTGGCGACAGTATGCGAACAGCACTCGACGCCCATCGTAAGACAAGTCGGGTCGCAGGAAGCTGCCGGGCGGCATTCCGTCGGTCAAATGACGCAGCCTGGGCGAATCCGACTTGAAATCCTGCAAGATGTACAGCCCGCCGCCGGGCCTGGAGAACCATCCGTAATACTGATCAGACATGTGCGTAAAACTGCCCGGTACGCGTTTGACAAACAGCAGGTCATCGAAATCCAACAGTGGATTTGCCAACGCTAATCGGCGAACGGACCACTGGGCTTGAAGTAGCACATCGCGGAGCGTGCCCTCGGCCAGCTCCTCTTCCCCGGATTCCAGTTTGTCCCGTACCTGCTTTAGCTTGCGAACGTCCTGGTCAACATCAACGCCCCGCCGTCGCAGGTCGGCGGCCAGCATCTGGCCTCGCTCGATCACCTCGATCACGTCCGCCACTTCCGGGATCACCATCGCCAGATCCTCGACAGGCTCGGGAGCGATGGACAGTGAACCCCGAGACCATGGGCTGGCACTCGATTGGTCCGCAGGCTTGCCCAACGCGATGTTTTCGGAAGCCCCCGAGCGGAAGACTTGAACCTGGTCCAGGTGAAGGTACTGCGGACCGGGGAGCCCTCGTCGGCGGCG
>SKVE01001006.1 GCA_007129635.1 Planctomycetaceae bacterium | reverse complement strand
TCGCCGCCCCAGATCAGCTTAGCGCCGCTGATCCCGAAATTACGCCAGCGGCGCAAGGTGTGCGCGGAAGGTGTCCCGTCCGTGTTGGCATCCCAGCCTTCCATGGGGTGGATGCACCAGCGATTGCCTACCTGAAATCCACCGATCTCCAAGGGCTGGGCCAGAGGGCTGTCCTGCTGTGCGGTCAGGATCTCCGGGTCGACCGGCAAATCCAATCCCAGTTCGTCCAGTCGCTGGCAAAGCGCTTCGACCGTCTTCATCTGAGCAACCTTGGGGTACGCATCGGCCATCGTCTTCTACTCGCTTTCTAAGGGTCCTTGTTGGTCTTCGTCACCGCGTATCATAACGGCTCCCGGGCCGCTCGCCCAGTAAGGCGAGTGGCGATCGACGTCGCGGGAAAGGCGGTTCGGCTTCATTCGCCGATCAATGCCCGTTCGATGACGGTCTGCACCACCGGATCGGTCTCCTGCGTACGCCGCGACTGCAATACCTGTCGGGCTCGCTGGCTGCCCAGTCGCCCCAGCGCCCAGGCGCACGCTTCGCGTACGAACGGGTGCGGGTCGTCCAATCCGATGGCCAATGCATCCAGCGCCGGGGCATGACGCTGGTTGCCCAGCACGATGGCTGCGTTTCGCAAGATGCCCGCCCGTTTGGCTCGCCACAACGGCGTGCGACGGAAGCGGGTGCGGAACTGCTGGTCTGTCATCCCTAACAACTCGCACAGATCCACCGGATCGCTTCCGGTCTGAGGATAGAACTCGGCCATCGAAACCTGCGGGGCCTTACGGTTCCAGGGACAGACCTCCTGGCAGACGTCACAGCCGAATATCCAGTCTCCCATCCCCGGACGCAGCTCGTCGGGAATCGATTCGCGCAACTCGATAGTCAAGTAGCTGATACAGCGATTCGCGTCCAGTACCCCAGGCTCGGGGAACGCGCCCGTCGGGCAAGCATCCAAACAGGCTCGGCAGGTGCCGCAGTGATCGGTCGTGTGCGGCGAGTCGTAATCCAACGTCAGATCGGTGAGCAAGGCAGCCAGGAAGAACCAGCTACCTGAGTGCCGGTTGATCAGCATGGTGTTCTTGCCGATCCAGCCCAGCCCGGCCAATTGCGCAAAATCCCGTTCCATCAGCGGCGCGGTGTCCACCACTCCGCGAACCTGAGCGTCGGGTGCCAACTGCAACAGAAACTCGCGCAAACGCCGCAGACGCTGGTGGAGCACATCGTGATAATCGGCCGGCCCCCAAGCGTACCGGGAAACTCGGCCCTCGCCCGGTGCGGCGGATCGCGGGTGCTGCGTGCGATAGTGCGTGCCCAGGACGACCAGGCTGCGCGCATTGGCCAGCACGTGCTGCGGATGCTGGTAAGCCTGGATGCGATCCGCCAGGTAACGCATCTGACCCGCGAATCCCGCAGCGACCCAGCGTTGAAGATGCTCGTAGCCCGTGGGACGCATCGCCGGGCAGACACCGACCAGATCAAAACCGATCCGCCGGGCCTGTTCCTTCAATCGCTCGGTCAGCGAACCAAGCGGCTTGTATGGGGCAAGGGCAGTCATTCAACGTAAGATTCTTCGAAACCCCGTAGCGGAATTTGCCAAAATTCCGTCAACCCCGTAGCGGAATTTGCCAAAATTCCGACGCCCATCGATCGAACGTCACTTCGTGCTCGTATCTTCGGAGTTTTGGCAAACTCCGCTACGAAGACTTTGGAGTTTTGGCAAACTCCGCTACGGAGAATGTAACATTTTTGTCTCAGGCATTCGACTGGGGCAATTGAAAAACAAGAAGCAAGCCCCGACGTTTACGGGTTGGCCAGCCGAGCTTGCAAACGTTCGCTCAGCCGCCCGACCAACTCGCGATGCTCCGGATGCTCGGCGATGTTCACCGTCTCGTGCGGATCGGTATGGTGATCGTACAGCATGCGTGCCTGCCGGCGGCCATTGGCGTCCAGGTACTCCGTGTAGCGATACCGATCGGTGCGGAGCGTTTTTCCTCGGCCATAACGACCCAGTGCCTCGGTTGGGACCGATCGTTCTTCGCCACGCATCCAACGCACGAAACTGGTACCTTCCAAATGTCCCGGCAGAGGAAGACCGGCCAGCTCGCACAGGCTAGGGTAGATATCGATGAATTCCACCAACTCCCGAGCCTCGACTGCCGCCGGCAGGCCCGGCACGCGGACGATCAACGGCGAGTGCATCGAGGTTTCGAAGCAGGAGTGTTTGCACCACAGCCCGTGTTCGCCGAGCTGCCATCCGTGGTCGCCCCATAACACAACGATCGTGTTGTCGTCCAGGCCCAAGGCTTCGAGTTCGTCCAGCAGTCTGCCGATCAGCGCGTCGACATAGCTGACACAAGCGTAGTAGCCGTGGATCAGCCGTCGCGCGGTTTCGTCGGGCAACGGGCCTCGTTGAGGGATGCCGGCATAAGCGCGAAGTTCCCCCCAGCTATGCAGGGCTTCGGGCGGACAATCCTTGGGCGGGCGGTAGTTGTCCGGCAATCGAATCTGATCGAAATCGTACAGCTCCCAATAGCGAGTCGGGGCCAGGAAGGGCAGGTGCGGTCGGATGAACCCGACAGCCAGGAAGAACGGTTGCTCTTGATCGGCCAGCCGACGCATCTCGACGATCGCCCGCTGGACCACCAGGCCGTCCGAATAGGCTTCGTCAGCGACCTCCGCCGCCTCGTAGGCCGGGCCGCGATGCCGAGCGTTGGGTCCACGCGGCGCCGACTCTCGGTGCTGGCGTTCGATCTCCAGGCTCTCCGGCAGCAGGTAGCAATCGCAGTACGACACGGAACCCTCGGGTCGCCAAGGCGTTTCTGACCAACCGTCGACATGATCCAGATTCTGATGGAAGACTTTGCCCAGTGAAATCGCCCGATACCCATGCTGGGTGAAATGGGTATTCAGAGGGACCGCTTGCGGCGCATCACGCTCGGCCCAACAATCCCAGCTTCGAAAGCGGTTCGCGGTGGGGCGCAGCCCCGTCATGACACTGGCGCGAGATGCTCCGCATACGGGGATCATGCAGTAAGCTCGATCGAACCGAGTGCCGCTGGCCGCCAGAGCGTCCATCCGAGGCGTCACCATCTGGGGGTGGCCGTAGCATCCCAGTTGCGGGCGCAGGTCATCCACCGCCAGAAACAGCACATTCGGTCGCTGGACGTTCGCAGAACCAGCCACCTGCTGGGCTTCGGCCCCACCGCATGCTGGACTCTGTCCAAACGGTTGCTCGAACCCGAACCACAACCAACAGAGAGCGCCCAGCCCGGCCAACCGCCAACTACCACCTCGTTTCGCTTTCATCGTCCACCTCGGAAATCAACGACAAGAATCAGCTAAGCACCCGGCCAGGAGTTTCTCATCAATTAAGGAAGCCTTGAATGGGTGACGCCACGGGGTCGGGAGTCGTTTTCGGGCAACAACCAACCATGTGGAGAACGCCTTAGCGCCGTTCGAGAAATAACTGACGCACTTTCTGCCCCCTCACCCTGCCCTCTCCCACGAGGGGCGAGGGGACATTGGACAGTTATTTCTCGAACGGTGCTTACTCGCGAACTACCACGTCGCCCACGCTCACCGTACACGGTTCCAGCGGCGGGCGCCGGCGCGTGTTGATCGCCAATCGATAGAAATCGTCGAAGCGGGAGCGAGGTGCGAAATCCGGCAGCGTCTGTTCACGCCGTTTCGCAAAGACCGGAGCGAACGCGACGGTCACTTCCCCGGTTGTTGCGCATCGAGTCGGCACGATGCAACGAGGGCACGGCTTGATTCCCAACAGCTTGACCGACCCGATCGAAAACGGAATCTCGACGTCATCGTCACCCACCAATCGATCCTCCCAAAACGCCGGCACACCGCCGATTTCGAGATTCGTGCGAAACCGAACTCGCACTTGATCCAACGTCAGCGAGTCGAACCACGAGGCGACCGTCTCCAGTGTGGCCGTGCTGACCACGGTCGGCCCTGACGCATCGGGATCGTCGGGAAACCCATGCTGGGCATCTTCGACCAACGTCAACTCGATGTCCAGCAATTCGCTCAGACGCCGTTCGACGGCCGCACGTTCTTCGACCAAATGAAAGGCTCGCGGTTGGCTGCCGCCGCGTTGATCCAGCCACACCAGTTCGCGTTC
>SKVE01000428.1 GCA_007129635.1 Planctomycetaceae bacterium | reverse complement strand
CCACGTCGGTCAACGGTTTGCCCGTCGCGCCGACCAGTTTGCCCGAGCGGATTTTTTGGCTAAACGCCTCGATCGATCGGCGTGTGCTCAGCACATCGGCTACCGTGTCCTGATCGCCGTCCATGGGCCGCCGTTCTGACGGAGGATTCTCCGACGTGCGCAACACATAGTGCAGCACCGGCCGGTTCTCGGTATTGTTGATTGCCCGGCCATCGCGCATCGCATCGATCTTGCCTTGCAGGTCGGTCTGTTCCGCCAATTCCAGCAGAAGCTTCATCGTTTGGATGTCGACTCTTTGCCGGGCAAAATCCAGCAGAAGACCCTCGGCGGACTGCCGCAATTGGGTGCAGCGGGCTGCATCCATCAGCAAGTCTTTCAGATACTTGCCTTGCATCTCACGAGCATGTTCCTCGAGTGCTTTCCACGCGGCGGTTTCGGTGATATTCGTGCTGGTCATCGTTGTAATTTTCATCCTTGGGCCAGTTAATGACATGCGATCGGTCGACGGGGCGAAGACCGCTGCACTCGATTGTAGATCAATCCGATTGATCCGTAAACCGAACCGCTTCCTCGGGCGGATGAGCGAAAACATCTCGCCAACGTTGCGAGAGGTTCGCCAGGACCTGGGGCAAGGGCAAGGCCTGCCAACGTCCATCCTCCGTGCACTTGGCCACTCCCAGTCGCTGCAGCTTATCCAGCGCGTCGTGGACCTCGAAATCGACGGGCCAGTTCAGCACATCGCTCAGCCACTGTTCGGCCTCCAGGTCCAGCCGTTCCGCATCCCAGCCCTCGGGCCGAGCGCTCCGGTCGAGCAGAGCGTAGGCCAACACGGCTTCGCGAAACTCCTGCTCTTCCGCTTCATCCAGCACTCGAAAGAACACTCCAGCGTTATTGTCCAGATTCTGGTAGTACAGACGTCGCGTCAGTACCAGGCGATATTTGTCCTTGGTCCGCAAGTATCCCAACACGGAACGTACCGCGTAGCCCAGCGTTCCGCCTACCAGGCCCAAAAAGGCCAACATGCCGTAGAAACCGGCGAAAACAAGCAATAAGGCGCCCTGAAAGATCCGGAACGCGACGATCGCCAATCCCGACACGGTGGGCAGCATGAAGCGGATGTAGTCCAGCGGCCTCATCCTGAACCGCGAGCCCGGCAAGAGCATATCCACATCCTGCTTGGGGATGTTCTTGAAGATCTTCAGGTAGACCCATCGCTGGTCGATCTCCTCGTTGGGATCGTTCGACGCGTGCGATTCCTTCAACCGAAAGATCACCACCAAACGCTGGTACAGCGCGACCGACACCGGTTCGGGCCGGTAGAGATTCCGCCAATGCCTGCGAGTCCGTTGTTCGGTCGAATCGCCTCGAACGTATACCTCCAAGCGATCGAAGCGATCAAAGTCGACCTGCAGCCGCAAGCCCCAATCGCTGGCAATCCCGACCACTCGCTCGATCTCGCGCGGCGAAAGATGGCGGTAATTGGCCCGCTCCAATAGGAACTCGAAACGCTCGAACAGATCGGGGATCGCTGCTTCGCGTTGTTGGTCGGTCAGCGTCTGCAGTTCGACCATCACCGAATCGGGATTGAACGGTGCGTACAGCCCCTTCAAGGTTTCCAGGCACTCGTGATATTCATAGTGAAAAAGGGCCTCCAGCAACTCGCACAGTCGCAAGAAGTCTTGCCGCTGAACATCATCGGCAGCCTGTTCGGTCAACAATCTAGCTAATTCGGCCTTGCGAAGCGGGATGAAGTGTTCGCGTCGCCACGCGAGCAGATCGTCGTGCGTCGTCGAACGATCACCCAATGCATCCAGCTCTGGTTCCTCGTTGACACTTGTCAGCGAGCGATCACCATCGAATTCAGCTTGGCGGGTTTCGGTCACGTCGAGCGGTCCTCTGATCGCCCTACCACCAGCGGCGGACCGGACGTTCGGTATGTTCAGCCAGAAGTTGAGTTATACGCAGAACGCTGCCAATAGAAAACCCGACTTGCCGGAAGACAAGTCGGGTAGTTTAGTACCCGCCGCTGGAGCCGCCGGAGATCATCTGCGGATGACGGGGGCTCGTTGACCTGCGGGTTGGACATGCCCCGCTTGAGCCGCTGTGGCGCGACCGCGCGAGCCGAGCTGCGAAGTGCCCGCCAGGAAGTTATCGATCTGAGCCGATTCTCGCAACCGATCGAATTCCTGAGCCATCGCAACGCGCAGCTTCTTCTCGTGCAGTTCCTTGTGCAGTTCGTCCCTGACCAGATCGAAATCGGTCACCACCGGCTGAGTGCGGCCTAAGCACCGCAGGATCACGAACTGATCGCCGATCGCAATGATCCCGGACAGTTCCCCCGGTTTCAGCTTAAAGGCTTCTCTCTCCACCACCGGCTGGCCGCCATGTTTGCGGATCGGAGGCACCTTGCCGAAGTTCGAACGCGACGTCGGCTCGATCGAGTACTGATGAGCCAATTCGCCAAAGAACTGGTCGGTCGGGTTATTTCGAGCCATCTCCCAGACGCTTTGTGCCTGGCGATGATTGCCCAGCACCATCGCCAAGACCTCGACCCGTTCGCCGTAGTTGGATTCGAATCCCCGTTGCATGTCCTCGGACGTCACTTGAACTCGTTCGCCCACCAGTTTTTTCAGGGCGACCGAGGGCCAGACCGCGTCGCGAACATACAGCTCGATCGTCGATGGGTCACCTTGGGTCACGTCGTTCAACCACGCCTCGATGTCCGGTTGGCCGTTCGGTTTTAGGTAGCCGTACGAATCGGCCGCACGCGCGACCTCGAGATCGATGTCCCGTTCCTCGACGCCTTGGTTCTTGCGTCGCAATTCCTGCTGCAGGATGCGGCGGTTGATCTCGCCGTCCAACACCTCACCACCGTGCCGGACGACGCACTGTTCGGCTAATTGGGCGATCGAAATCTGGCGACCGTTGACGATCGCAGCCAAACCGGGATGGCGTTTCTGGAGCTCGGCATCCCCCAAGATCTTGATGACCTGCGAGTTCGATTGCAGATCCTGGAACAGATTGGCCGATTCGACTCGCATCTTGTGATCGAGAACCTGTTCTCGAAGCTGTTTTTCGATCGTCGGCATGTTTTCCGCCGACACGAATGTCCGGGCGATGTGCTGTTCGCACATGAGGATCATATACTGGTTGCCGACCGGGATCACGGGTGAAATCTCGCCCTCTTTCAGGCTGAACGCGATCTGTTCGATGTTGGCATCCCCGACGTGCATACGGATCGGAGGGATCACCCCGTAGACGCTGGCTGTCGCCCGATCCTCGGAATGGTCCTTCGCCAACTGAGGAAAACTTTCGGGATCGTTTTGAGCCATCTGCCGCAGGCGGTCGGCTTTGTCACGGCTGCTGACCGCGATCAGTCGAGCCCTGATCTTCGGACCATACTCCGATTCGAATGCCTGCCGAAATTCTTCGTCGGAGACCGCGACTTGTGTCGACGCCAACCGCCGCAGCGCCAATGTTGGCCAGATGATGTCGGTTCGATACTGCAGCGGATCGACATTCCGCTCGCTCTCCAGCACGGCCAGCCACCGATCGACGGTCAGCCCAAACCGCTCGGCGACATTGCGGATCTCAGCGTCCAGATCTTGCTCCGTGATGACCACATTGCGAGCCTGACAGGCCAGCGCAATCACCTGACGGCTGATCAGATTCTCCAGCACTTCCTCGCCATAACGGCGCAAGCATTCCTGGGCCAGGTTTTCCCGGAGAATTTCTTCACCGTTGACCACCGCCATGATGGGCATGGCCGCCTTGCTCGCAATCGGCACAGGATCCGGCCCGGCGGTGGCCGTCGGCAGCCCGCCCGGCGGCTTCGATTGGGCAAAGGCCATCGGGACACCCAACAGAGCGATCAACAGGCAATAGATCGCCAGCCGATGGATGGATTTCCAAGAAGGCAAAAAAACAGAACGGTTCAGCTTACGCACGTGGGCGCTACTAGCATCCTTGCCAGCCATGACCGCTTCTCCCTTTGGATACAGGACGAAATGGTGGGTCTTGCGACGGCAGTTGGCTCGCCGCATCCTACGAGGCGCGGGGAGTATAGAAGCAACGCCAGTTTTGAGTCAAGACAGATTGTAAAAAGGCCGATAACGAACGGATGCCTCTGATTTTTCGATGAT
>SKVE01000620.1 GCA_007129635.1 Planctomycetaceae bacterium | reverse complement strand
TTTTGTTTCACAAGGTCCAGGCAATTTGATGGCGCGAAATCCGCATAGGCTTCGTCCACCAGCAACGGGCAGGCCAGTCGCGAGGCGAGATCGCGGATGGCGTCCTGCGAGACCAGTGTACCGGACGGGCTGTTGGGATTCGGCAGGAACACCAAGCGTAACTGGGGCGAGTCGGCAGCAAAAGCCTCGGACAACGTCCAGTCCTCGTTCCAGGGAACCTCCTCGGGCCACGCGCCTTGGATTTGGGCCAGTGTCTTGTACAACACGTAGCTGGGGTACGGCAGCCGTAACAGTTGACCGCTGCCGACAAACGCTCGTGTCACGATCGTCAGGATATCATCGCTGCCGTTGCCGCACAGGATCCAGTCCGGATCGACCCCCAACACCTCGGCGGCCCGATATCGGAACGCGTTGCCCATCGGGTCGGGATACCGGCTCAATCCGGATTCCGCCGCCTGTTGAATCGCGCGAACCACACGCGGCGATGGCGGATAGGGACTTTCGTTCGTATTGAGTTTGATGAATTTGCCAGCCTGAGGCTGCTCGCCGGGCGTGTACCCCCCTAGGGCTTGTATTTCGGGTCGGAAACCATTCATGCTCATCCAACTTTCGAACGTGTTTTGGCTGCGAGCCGATCGCAACCTTGAAATGACCGCCGGGAAATCTCAGCCCGCTTCGTCCCGGCGTACCGTGACCGTCATGTTGTTTCGGTGAACCACCTCTTCGTAGGGGCATTGTCCCAACACTTCGGCGATTCGAGTCGAGCGCAGGCCCTTGATCAACAGGATCTCATCGGAGTGGTAATTCGTCAATCCGCGCGCCAATTCAACGCCCTGAGGATCGCAGATCGAGATCGCATCACCTTTCTGAAAATCACCCTCGATCACTTGGATACCGATCGCCAGCATGCTCCGTCCGTCGCGCCCGATGGCTCGAGCCGCGCCGTCGTCCACCAGTATTCTACCACGTGGTCGCGCCGAGAAGCCGATCCAACGTTTTCTGGGAGTGACCGTCTTGCCTTCGGCGATCAGTAGCGTGCCGATCAGCTCGCCCGCCATGATCCGCCGCAACGTCCCACGCTCGTGTCCGCTGGCGATGATCGCATTCTCGCCCGCAGCGGTGACCATCCGAGCCGCCTCTAATTTGCTGCTCATCCCCCCTTTGCTTAACGTCGAGGTCCGTTCACAAACGAGACCTCGAATCGCATCATTCAGCACATCCACCGTAGCGATCACTTTGGAGTTCGGGTCTGCCGGATTCCCATCGAATAGGCCTTCGACATCTGACAGAATAACCAACAGCGGAGCACGCAGCAGATTGGTTACCAGGGCCGCAAGGTGGTCGTTGTCGCCAAAGGTCGTCCGCAGTTCGTCCACGGCCACCGTATCGTTCTCGTTGATGATCGGCACCGCCCCGAAGTCCAGTAGTGAAAACAGGGTATTGCGGACATTGAGGTACCGAGTTCGGTGCTGGATATCCTCCGCTGTCAGCAGCACTTGCGCCGCATGTCGGCCATATCGGCGGAACGTTCGATCGTAGGTTTGGATCAAGTTCGTTTGGCCGATGGCGGCCACGGCTTGTAATCGAGCCAGATCGGTGGGGCGTTGCGTCAGGCCCAGCAGACTCATCCCCGCCCCGACCGCTCCGGAGCTGACCAACACCACGCGGCGGCCTGATTCGTAGATTTCGTTGATTTCTTCCGCCAATTGCGCGATCCGCTGCTCGTCCAGTCGACCGTCGGGGTGGGTTAGCACTCGCGTGCCGACCTTCACGACGATCATCTCGGCGGTGACAGCAATCTCCTGTCGCAGGATATCGGTCATGGGTTTCATGGATCGCTTTGGTTGGTTTTTGCAGCGTTTGTTTCGCCGTATCACAAGGGGAACATTCGAATCCGGAAACGGTTTCTCGTCAAGCTGTCGACTTGGAGTAGGAAAGTTGGCATACAGGATTTTTCCACGATCCGTTACAATCGAGCGGGGCCGCCTTGGATCCCACGAAATCTGTCACTTTTCGCTCCACCAAAGGAAAACCATGTCGATCGATATCGCTGTCGTTCCGGTCGCCGGACTGGGCACGCGTCTGTTACCGGCGACCAAGAGCCAGCCCAAGGAAATGTTGCCGGTGGGCCGCAAACCGGTGGCTCAACACGTGGTCGAAGAATTGGCGCTGTCTGGCATCGGCCGGTTGCTGTTCGTGACCGGCAAGGGAAAACACTCGATCGAAAACCATTTCGACACCGACGGCGATCTGATCACCTATCTGAGGGAAAGTGGCCGCGAGCAGGAGTTGGCCGAATTGGACTTCGAGCGTCAGGAGATGGAGTATTTCTACACACGCCAGCGGCGGCAGTTAGGTTTGGGACATGCCGTGCTGTGTGCGGCACCGCTGGTTGGTCGCCAACCGTTCGTGGTGGCCTTAGGGGATTCTATCATCGGGTTGAACGCCCAATCCGATATCGTCGCTCGGATGACTGCATTATACGAAACGACCGGGGCTGATGTGGTTGTGGCGTTGGAAGAGGTACCGCGTGACGAGGTCTTTCGGTACGGGATCGCAAAGCCTCGCGGGCCTGTGGACGATGTCTTTGACCTGGAGAGTTTGGTCGAGAAGCCCTCGGTGGACGAGGCGCCGTCCAATCTGGCGGTAGCGGCTCGTTACGTTTTCAGTCCGGTGATCTTCGACAAGCTGGCAGAAACCCCGCCGGGCAAAGGGGGCGAGATTCAGCTAACCGATGCGATCCAGACGATCTTGAGCGAAGGCGGCAAAGGACTGGGCGTCCGACTTCACCCTCATGAACGCCGTTACGATATCGGGAATTTCGGCAGCTATTTCCGAGCGTTTGTCGATTTCGCCTTGGCCGATCCGCAGTTCGGCGACGGATTGCGGGAACACGTCCAGGCGTTGCTGGAACGGCCTTGATCGCATCGGAAGCGGTGGCATCCCCGCAGGAGGCACAGCCATGGAGATCATTCGAACCCGCGGATCGGCTCGCTGCGGATTGATCGGCAATCCGTCGGACGGCTACCACGGCAAGACCATTTCGATCATTGTCCACAACTTCTACGCGGAAGTGATCCTGTACGAATGGGAACGGCTGGAGTTGGTGCTGAGCCAGGAGGACCAGAGCCGATTCGATTCGATCGAGGAGTTGGCGCGCGACGTCCGTTTGCACGGCTATTATGGCGGTATCCGGCTGGTCAAAGCAACGATCAAAAAATTCGTCGAATACTGTCAGGGAAAACATCGATTGCACGATCGGAATTTCTCGGTGCGGTACGAGAGCAATATCCCGCGTTGTGTCGGGTTGGCCGGGTCCAGCGCGATCATCGTGGCGACCTTGCGGGCGCTGATGAAATTCTACCACGTGCAGATCCCCCTGGATCTTCAGCCGTCGCTGGCACTGAGCGTCGAAACCGAGGAACTGGGGATCACGGCCGGTTTGCAGGATCGGGTGATCCAAGTCCACGAGGGCATGGTCTACATGGACTTTGCCCGCGAATCGATGCGCGAGCAGCATGGTTTTCGGTGCGGTCTGTACGAGCGGCTGGATCCTGCCCTGTTACCACCGCTGTACGTCGCGTTCAGTGCCGAAGCAGGCGAACCGACCGAGGTTTCTCATACGCCGCTGCGGGCTCGGTTCGAGCGAGGCGAATCGGCCGTGCTGGCCGCGATGGATCGGTTCGCTGGGCTGGCCTTCCAGGCACGAAGTGCGCTGCTGGATGGCGACACGGCCAAGCTGAGTCGGTTGATGGACGAGAACTTCGACCTGCGGCGGAGCATCGTTCCGATCCATCCCAGCCACCTGCAGATGGTCGAGACGGCACGTTCGGTCGGCGTCAGCGCGAAATTCGCCGGGTCCGGCGGCGCTATCATCGGCGTCTGCCCAGACGATGCGACGTTCACCGAATTGAAGCAGCGAATGACCGAGATCGGATGCCAAGTCTTCCGACCCACGGTTCGCTGATCGTCACCGCCCAGGCGAAAAAAGGATCCGACTGGTCTCGGTTCTTACCATCCCGGCCGATTCTGTGTATCCTAGGTAGCCGTGGACCGCTGGTTTCGAACACCCGTTTTTCAAGGAGATTGCAACATGCGCAACGCTAAGAACACGACGCTCGTCCTTCTTTTGACCCTGCTGGT
>SKVE01000185.1 GCA_007129635.1 Planctomycetaceae bacterium | reverse complement strand
TGGGCATCCGCCGCTTGCCTTCCAAGTCCATCTTTTGCGAACGCATGTACAGATGCTCGCCGTCAAAGGACAGGACATCCGGCAGCGCCACGGGTAAGGTCAAACGCTGGGTGTTGGCCTGGAGATTCTCGCCCGTGTCGGGATGCCGATGGTCGAAAATCTCCTCGCCCAACAATTCACCGGTGGCCGCGTCCAAACGAACCAGATGAATCCCGCCGTCCAGGAACATCGAGCGTCCGGCTGTCGCGTACACGACATGATCTAGCACCAGCACGCTGCCGGGGACCGGCCAGCGGGATTCCAGTTGGCCGTGGACCAGGATCCGCGTGTCGTCAGGCGCGGCACGAAAACGCCATACCAATTCGCCGTCGCTGACACGCAGACTATAGATCCAACCGTCCGCACAGCCAAAGATGGCCATCCCTTGGTGGATGGTGGGTGGCGAGTCGACTCGTCCACCCACGGTGCGATGCCACAGCGGTCGACCGGTGTCGGCATCCAGGGCGTGAACCGTGTGCTGGTCGATCTGAGCCACGAAGACGGCACCATGCGCCACGGTCATCGCGCTTAACTTCCCCCCCAGGCTCTGCTGCCAGGTCTCCGACAATCGATCCGGAAGCGTTTGCGACGTGCTCCCGCTGCGTGAAGGACTGCCCCGATAGGTGGGCCAATCATCCGGATCGCTACGGGGCTCTACGGCACCCAAGGCCGGACCTCGCTCGTGACGTGGACCCGAGCGCGCTCCGGGCCGGCCGTTGCCCGCGCCCAACGCGTTGAAGCCGAACAGCTTCGATTCGGGAAAACAGGCGCAAGCATGCGGCGGCACATACAGCAGCCCATTGGCAGGCATCACCCCGTACAAACAGCCGCCGCGAACCCAATGGTTGATGTCCCAGTTGCCGCTGGCATGATCGATGAACTCGATGCCGGTGCGTGAGGTGAGCAAATAGTTGGTGGTCGCCTTGCCCCGATAACAACGGTGATGGAACCAGTAGGTCTCCACGTTCGCCTTTTCGTGATAAGTCCGGACCGCTCCGGTCCGCAGATCCAGGCCGGTGACATCGCCGGGCAACCGGCTGTTGGCGACCCCCGCGAACCAGACCTTACCGTCGATCACGAAGACGTCTTGCGGTGAACTGTAACCGGAAGCCGAGTGCGAGGCCGTCCACAGCACCTGGCCGGTCGCTGCGTCGAACGCGGTCAGCGTATCGGGCTTGACCGGACCGCCGCCGGATTTGACCAACCCCGCCTGCTCGCCCCCAGCGAACAGGACCACGCCGTCCTTCGCCACCAGGGTCGGCGCGAAGAACGAGTACAGCGTCGAAACGAGCGGCGGCGGTTCGGATTGCCAGCGTGGTTCGCCCGTCTGGCCATCCAACGCGACCACGCTTTGCCCGTTGTGGAAAAACACCGCCCCATCGTGCACGGCCAGCGTCAGCGGCACGACGGGCGTGGGCTGGTCCCACAGCACCTGGCCGGTGTCGATCCGGACAGCGACGATCCGGATCGTTTTGCCCTGCCACCAAGGCTGATTCACTCGACGAAATTCCAAATATTTTTCCCGATCCACATCGTGATCAGCCACCACGTACAAGATTCCGTCGGCGACGATCAATTCTTCCGCGCCGCGAGTCGCCTCGTAGACTCGCCGGATCTCGCCGGTCGCGGCATCCAGGGCCGTGACCGGTACATCGATCCCCAAGGTGGCAAAGACGGTGTCCGAGGTAGCAACCAGCCGGCGAGGCAACTGGGCGGGACCGCTCTTCAGCGGCCAGAGACTGGTCTGCCACTCGGGGATAGGCTGCCGCCAAAGCGGGGTACCGTTGAACGCGTCCCGTGCGACAAGCTGCCAATCGGCGGGCAGCAGAATCGATTCGGTCGGACCTTCGTCCTGGATGTAGAACACGCGGCCCGCCGCCGTGACCAACGCCGACATGCTGGCCAAACGGTCGTGGTGCCGAGCCCAGTTGGGTTCGGCCAACCATTGCAGCGAACGCGGCGGTCCAACGCGAGTGTCCTTGGCGACGGCATTGTTCCCGGCATCGTGCAGGTAATGCGTCCATTGGTCGATGTCTGCGGGCCACGCTTGGACGGTCTTCTGCCATCCCTCTGCCGTCAGACGAAGATGAACTCCCAAGGGAGCCAGCACTCGATGGACCTCGTCCTGCGGGCTGGTGCCATCGTCGATCAGTAGATTCACCATGCCGTCAGCATAGGGTAAACGCTGGCCGTTCCAACGGTCGACGGCGACTCGACCATACAGCCCCGCGTCCAGCAGACTCTGCCGCGTCTGGTGAACCGACTGGTCATCCGCCCCCAAGCCATGGACTGAAAAGCGAGGGTTCGCAGCCAGCGCCGCCAATGATTCTGCATGGTCCAAGCCGACCTGGACGACGAAACCACCCGTCACGCCGCTGGTCGTGACGATTTCGTCCAACGACTGGCCGCTGGCCGAACAAGCGACAAGCAGCCCAACGATCGCGGTGAGGTGACGCGGAGAGCAAATCGGACACATGACGGATTCCTTCAACGAACAAACGGGGGAAGGAGCGATTCGATACCACGCTGTCCATTTTCAGGAATCGGCGGCAAAATCACAACACCACTCAGCCAAGCGGAAAGAGTCGGCTGTGCCCGGCTCGGTCAACCGCCGCACGAGGCCGACTCGCCATGCTCGAACCGTCCGGCCAATCGATCCAGGATCTGATTGATCGCACCGTCCCCAGTCACATTGGTCGCCGTACCGAATCCGTCCTGGGCCATGTACAACGCGATCATCAGCCCGACCGCTGATTCCGAAAATCCCAACACGGCCGTCAGCACGCCCAGCGCCGCCACAATCGCGCCGCCCGGAACCCCGGGGGCCGCGATCATGATCAGCCCCAGCAGCAACATCGCCGGCAGCATCTGGGTCAGCGTCGGCAGTTCCAGGCCCGCGTGCATGGTCATCACGGCCAGCGAGCACAACACGATCGTGATCATGCTGCCCGACAGATGAATGGCAGCGCAAACCGGGACCGCAAAGTCCACCACGTTTTCGCGACGGCAGTTGTTCTTGACCGACCCGAGCGTCACGGGGATGGTGGCTGCGCTGCTCATCGTCCCCAATGCGGTGACGTACGCAGGCAGCATGTTCTTTAGCAAAGCCAGCGGGTTACGCCCGGTAAAGGCCCCGGCAATCGAATACTGGATCAGCAACCAGATCCACTGGGTGACCAGCACCATCGCCAGCACAGCGACGAACATCCGCGCCGTATCCCAAACCGCTTGGCCAGCCGCCAATTCCGCAAAAATACTGCCCACATAGAAGGGCAGGATGGGCAGGACGACGGCCGTGATCGTCAATTCGACGATCCGCTTGGATTCGTCCACCACGCTCTTCAACGTCGTCCCTTGGGTCCACGCGATGCCGATCCCCAACAGAAAAGCCGTGGCCAAGGCGGTGATGACGTCCAGCGGCGGAGCGATCTCTAATCGGAAGTAAGGATCCAACGAGTCGACTTCCTCCACCGTTCCGCCCGGCGTCTGCAGCATCGGCAGCCCCACGATACCTACCGAAAATGCCAGCAGGCCAGCCAAGATCGTGGAGGCGTACGCCAACCCGACAGCGGACGCCAGCAACCGACCCGACGACTTACCCAGCCCGGAGATGCCGCTGGCAATGAAAAACAAAATGATGAACGGGATCAAAAACCCAATCAAACTGCCCAGGATCACCTTCAGCGTAATCAACACCCGAACGATTGGTTCAGGAGCGACCCAGCCCAACAGCGCCCCGATCACGATTCCTGCCAGCAGACGAAGGATCAGTCTCATAATGTCATGTTTTCCGAAAGAAAAAAAGCACGGTCACGGGTGCGTTTGCGAACTTGGTGATGCGCGCACGCGGGGCGCACCAGAACTCCAAGCTTCGGACGTTCCGCTACATTCTACCCGGTCTTCGATCGCAACTCCAAGTCGGGTAAGTAGGGGACCAACCATTCGCTGATGTGTTTGTCGCCACGATGTGGCGCTACGTGTAGACTTTGGCCAACCAGGCAATAGCGGGTTGAAACGGCAGCCGGTCACTGTCCTGGCGTTCCGCCGTTGTCTGCGCCGGGCGGTGCTTCTCGAACCCTGGCGGGCTCGGTCTGTTCGGCTGCAGCGTC
>SKVE01000181.1 GCA_007129635.1 Planctomycetaceae bacterium | reverse complement strand
GTCCGCACGAACAGATTCGGCGAACAGTGACTTGTCTTAGCCAAAGCGCCGCGCATCGAAACCCGAAGCGTAAGCGAGCAGTATGCCTGGATTTCCTCGCTTACGCTTCGGGTTACGAATAATCCGGGTTAGGGGGCTGGATCAGCCGCATCGGCGTGTTCCGCGACGGCCGCCTCGTATTGATCGCGGAAATCGCCAAACAATTGCCCGAGCCCTTTCCGCACGTGGCCCATCACGACGGTCGGGCTGGCTGTGGGCATGAACGTTGCCAGTTCTTGCTCCTTGGACCAAAGCGTTATCTCCTGGCCCGATTCGTCTTCGACCGTCAAGTGAGTTCGCATTCCCAATAGAATGTTGGGTGCCTGCACCATCATGAGCGGTTCGATCGTTAGCAACGGATCTTGGTTGATGTCGATTTTCAGGCGGTAACGCTTGGCAACCGAATCCTCCAGTTCCCGGACTGCGGCGGCAATCGCGGTGCGTAACAGGTTCGCGAGTTGGGGGGGGACCTTCCCGCGAGTCTGACCCACCATGCTCCATTCCTTGAAGTCAACGCGAAAACCCTCCATCGTCGCCAGATAGACTTCGGGGGGGATGACTGGCACCGGAGCTTCGGGCTGCGGAGTTTCGAGCGTTGGATCGTCCGCAGCAATGCCCGCCGGGTCAGAGAGATCCGGCGGGGGCTCGTCGGACGGCCGCGCATCGGTGGAAGGATCGGCGAAAGTGTCGGTCGCCGCCACGGCGTCCGCCGGATCTGCTTCGTCTTCATCTTGCGGTTCGAACGATTCCGTCAAAATGGCGGGCTCGGGTTCGGTCGCTGGCGACTCTTCCGGTTCGATCCCCGGTAGATCCCGCTCGGCCGGCAACTTCTCAACGGCCGGCGTAGGATCTTCGGGTGCAACCGTCGGCTCGGACTTCGCGTCGGGGGACGGATCGGCTTCTTCCGACGTCACCGTCGGGATCGGTCGATCGGAAGCCAGTTGCGGCGTTTCCGGGTCCGAAGACCGCGGCATCATCGCAAAGATGATCAGCACCAGCAACAAGCCACCGGCCCCGCCGATCAGGATGGGCATCCCGATCGTCGATTCCGACGCTGGACTGGCCTTGGACACCGCCGATTCGGACCGCCGATGGCTCTTCGAAACCGACGAGCCTTCACGGCTCAACGCGACTTGTCGCAAGTCACTGTCCATCGCACCCAAGGGATCATCGACCGTACCCCCCAGATCCTGCTGGTCCAGATCGCCCAGCAGATCTCCGGTTCCCAGCGAGCTGAGATCAACGACTCCCAGATCTTCCAGCGGCTGGATACCGGCGGTGGCTTCGTCCAACGGTGGCAACGGAGAGCTGTCAGCCGTATCGTCCGAAACGCTGGCGGCTGCCTTGGACTGGGCGTCCTCCGCGCCAGCCGTGGATCCTGGCTGATCATCATCCAGCATGGGCGAGAGATCGTCACTTCGATCGCCAGACGCTGCCAACCGCGAACCGGAGGCCGAAGAACCACCCGCTTTACTGGTTGCAGAGCCCGAAAGATTCAGATTCGACCCGGATTCTCCGGACGCCGAGATCATGCCCGCGTCTTCGTCGTCATCTTCCAGCGGAGCCAACTCGAGTTCGGTTTCGCTCATCGATGACCGGATGGTCCGTGTGGGCTCACGGGCCTTCAACAGCGACATCAGGGCTTTGTCTCCGGTGATCTCCGAATGCTGACGTTTCCAGTCATCGCCCCCGAATTCGATCAGCCAAGCGGCCAGGATCGTGGCGATCTCTTCCGCCGATTGGAACCGATCTTCTGGCTTTTTGGCCATCATCTTCTCGATAATCGCCAGCAGCGAAGGGGGCGCATCGGCCCGTTTTTCTTTGATCGACTCAGGCGATTTGACCTGGTGAGCCACCAATCGCTGCGCCACAGTGCCTTCGGGAAACGGAGGCGTCCCGACCAGCATGAAATAGGCGGTGCATCCCAAACTATAGATGTCCGTGCGATGATCGACCGTGTGGCTGTTCAATGCTTGTTCAGGAGACAGGTAATCGGCCGTCCCGAGCACCGTCTCGTTAAAAGCCTTCGTCAGCGACGCTTGCTGGCTGTCGTCGAAGAACCGTGCCAGCCCCAGGTCCAAAATTTTCACCACCCCCTTGGTGTCTACCAGCAGATTGGCCGGTTTGATGTCGCGGTGGATCAGCCCGGCTCCGTAAGCGTGGGCCAAACCATGGGCCGTCTGACGCAGGTATTCGGCCGTCTTGACGTAATCCAACACGCCCTGTTCTTGGACCAACGATTGCAGGTCGTGTCCCTCGACATACTCCATGACCAGATAATGCGTGTCTTTGCCTTCTTTGGATTCGACCGCCACATCGTAGGCACGGACGATGTTTTGGTGATCCAACGCCGCCACCGCTTGGGCCTCGACGTAAAACCGCTTGAGGACCGACGAACCTTCCTTGATCTGTGAATGCGGCAGCACCTTGATCGCACACCGGCGTCGCATCATCTCGTGCTGCGCCAAGAAAACGGCCCCCATCCCGCCTCGACCCAAAGGCCGCAACAGCCGGTACGAGCCCAGGAAGAACCCCTTGTGCTTGCCCTCCAAAACCTTGTCCGCTTGCCAGCGAGTCAAGGCCTCTCGCTCGACCAGTGCCTGGGCGATCGCCTTGGCATCCCCCAGGTCGACACCTTCAGACTCCAGATCCTGCCGCAACTGCGGCATGCCCTCTTTGACGATAAGGCCGCTTCTCTGCACGCGGTCCAGAAACGCGGTGGCAATCTTGATCGACATGGGATTGAGCTCAATAATCGAGCGAGAATGAGAAATTAGACATTTAAACCATAGCACGCCAGACAAAGTCCAGCAGTACCCTCCCCTGTAGTTTATTGTCGAATCGTTTACCAGCTTATGCAAGTACCTTTTCGATCCAGAAAACGAATTTCTCTGGACATTGACGAAACAAGGGGATCGCTGGATTGGCAACCCCCCTAGTTTGACCCCTGTCTTGCAACGGGCCGCAGAAGTTTCCACAATGAAAAAGGTAATCTCGGGTCGGCATGCCACCGTCGTTCCTGTCGCTGGCGTTTCAGGAGATGCATTTGTGCCAGATTCGCCCACTCAACCAATCGTCTGCTGTATCGGGCAACCCGTGGCGGGGAACCCGACGCAGTTCATGATGGAACGTGCTTTCGCTGCTGCAGGCATGGACTGGCGTTATTTGACGCTAGAAGTCCCCCCGGATCAACTGGGACAGGCCGTCCTGGGCGTACGGGCCATGGGGTTTCTAGGTGCCAATATCACCAACCCTCACAAAGCGGCAGTGATCCAACACCTTGACAAGGTCGACGAATCAACCGAATTGACCGGTTTGGCAAGCTGCGTCACGCGGTCCGGCCAGCATTTGATCGGTGAGAACATCGACGGAAAGGGGTTTTTCCAGGCGTTGCGGCCCAAGGTGGATCCAACCAACAAAAAAGTGGTGATCATGGGGGCCGGTAGTACCGCACGGGCGATTGCGGTCGAGCTGGGACGGGCTGGGGCCGGCGAGCTGGTCATCGTCAACCGGTCGGCAGACCGCGGTCAAACGCTGGTCGATTTGCTGAACCAAAGAGTCCGCGTCCCGTCGCGTTTGGTCCACTTGAGCGGTGATTACGCGGTCGAACCGGACACCCGGATCGTCGTCAACGCGACTTCGATCGGTTCGGGGGACGCCGAAGCATGGGTACCCTTGGACATTCAGGCCCTGGCCGCAGACATGCTGGTTGCGGATGTGGCCTTCAACCCACTCGGAACCCGGTTGCTGCGCGACGCGGCTGGACGCGGCTGTCACACGTTGGACGGCCTGGCGATGCTGGTGGGCCAGGTGATGATCAGCTTCAAGATCTGGACGGGCGTCGATCCCGATCCGGTGGTCATGCAGGAAGCGTTGGAAGAATACCTGGAGATTTGATACCCGGCGACTGGACATATTGTACAGCGAAAGGACCGCCAAGCCGGGGTCAGACCCTGTTTTACGGAGTAAGCACCCGACCAGCAGTTTCTTGCCAATTGACCTTTCTTGCTGGTGTGCGGACGAGTTTTCGCATCCTCCCTTCTGCGCCCAATCCCGCACCGCAATTCTCGGGCGCCGTCGCACACGCTGCAGGCACGGTGGCCACCGAGC
>SKVE01000926.1 GCA_007129635.1 Planctomycetaceae bacterium | reverse complement strand
GATACTGACGGGATCGTCGGACGAAGTGAGTTGGGCGTTTCGCGAAGCGCCCAACATGCCGCTGGTAGACCGATGGGGATCCGGCAGCCTGGTTCCTGTATCTCCTGATTCGATAGGCCGTGCTATGTCTCGAACGATTGCGATGGGGCTTGTGCTCCTATTCCCGTGTTTGTCGATCGCCAGCCGCAATGGTGAAGCCCAATCGTCCGGTGATCGCCTGCCGAATATCGTGATCATCTTGGCCGATGATCTGGGCTGGGCAGACTTGGCTTGCTATGGCAATACGTTCAACGAGACGCCAAATATCGACCGCTTGGCACGCCAGGGGATGCGGTTCACACAGTTCTATGCGGGCCCCGTGTGTTCGCCGACGCGGGCGAATATGCAATCGGGTCAGGACCAGGCTCGGTTCGGCATCACCCAGCACATCCCGGGACACCGGCGGCCGTTTGCTCGGCTGATCGATCCCGTGGTGCCATCGCACTTGCCCCTGGAGGTGGAAACGTTTGCCGAACGACTGGCAACCGCGGGCTACGCGACCGGCTACTTGGGCAAATGGCACTTGGGCGGCAGCGGATTCGGGCCGGCGGAACAAGGTTGGCAGACGGTTCTCGAGTGCCAGGGAAACACATTGCCGCCCGGAATCACCGGTCAGAAAGATGTGCGGCGGACGGCGGATTTCCTGACCGAACAGGCCATCGACTTCGTCCGAGCCCACAAGGACCGGCCGTTCCTTCTGCAGGTCTCGCATTTCGCGGTCCATATCCCGCTTTCGACCACGCCGGAATTGCTCGCCAAGTACGAAGCGAAACCTCCGATGCCCGGATATCCCAGCCTGCCCGCCTACGCCGGGTTGTTGGAAGAGCTGGACCAAAGCGTCGGTCGGATCGTGGCCGCAGTGGATGCCGCCGGATTGGCGGACAACACGCTGATCCTGTTTCTGTCCGACAACGGCGGCTTGGAACACGAGCAGAGTGGCCGTGTGGTCACATCGAATCAACCGCTGCGCGGCGAGAAGGGCATGCTGTATGAAGGCGGAATCCGCGTTCCTGCTATCGCTCGCTGGCCGAAACGGGTTCCGGCGGCTTCCGTCTGCGACCGAGCGGTGATCACGATGGACCTGTATCCCACGTTCGTCGAATTGGCAGGGGCCGAGATGCCATCGCATCAGCCAAGCGATGGTGTCAGCCTGGTTCCGCTGCTGCGCGACCCGGCCGCGCCGCTCGATCGCCAGACGCTCTACTGGCACCTGCCGCACTATCACCACTGCACGCCGGCCAGCGCGATCCGGCACGGCGATTGGAAGCTGATCGAGTTTTTCGAGTCGGGTGCGGTCGAGCTTTACCATCTGGGCAAGGATCTGTCCGAGCAGAACAATCTGGCTGCCGCCGAGCCGGTTCGGGCGAAGACATTGCAGGCCGCGCTGGCCCGATGGCGGAAAGAAGTCGGCGCACGTATGCCCCGGCTCAATCCCGATTATGACCCCGCCCGCGCTTCGGAGCTTGCCAAGCGCCCGGCCAAACCCAAGAGAAAGACGGCACCATGAATCGTTGTCGATGGAACAGTCTGGTCTTGATACTCACGGTCGTGATCCAGACGATCGTCGCAGCCTCGGCGGTTTCCGCCAAACGACCGAACATCGTGCTGATCGTAGCCGACGACATGGGGTACGGCGACCTGGGCTTTTATGGCCATCCGGTCGCGAAGACGCCGCACATCGACAACTTGGCGCGGCAGGGCGTACGTTTCACGCAGCACTATTCGAACGGCGCCGAATGCACCCCGACGCGTACGGCACTGCTGACCGGACGCTACCAGCAGCGAGCCGGGGGCATGGAGTGCGCGATCGGTACCGGAAACGTCGGGCGCTACGACGATGCGATCCGCTTGGCAGAACAAGGCGAACTGGGGCTGCCAGCCGAGCAGACCGTGCTGCCAGGTGCGTTGAAGGACGCGGGGTACGCATGCGGCATCTTCGGCAAATGGCATTTGGGCTACGAACCCAAGTTCCATCCCCCCGAGCATGGTTGGGACGCATTCTTCGGCTATCTGGGCGGCAACGTGCATTATTTCGAGCACCATGAGTTGAGCGACTTGCACGTGCTGTTCCGCGATCGCCAGCCCACCCGGGCCGAAGGGTACATGACGCATCTGATCACGGATGCTTCGATCGACTTCATGCAACGCCATCGGGAACGTCCTTTCTTCCTGTTCGTCTCGCACGAGTCCCCTCATTTCCCGTTCCAGGGGCCGGACGACCACGACAAAGTCGTCACGAAGGAGAACTGGATGGAACCGGATGACGCGACGTATGTGGCCATGCTGGAAGATCTGGATTCCGAGGTCGGGCGTCTGCTGGCGGCCTTGGAGCAGCACGGTCTTGCGAAAGACACCTTGGTGGTGTTCGTGTCGGATAACGGAGGCTTCGAAGGCGCGGCGCACATGGGACCTTTACGCGACGCGAAGAGCACCACGTTCGAAGGGGGAATCCGAGTCCCGCTGATCATCCGTTGGCCGGGGCGGATTCCGGCCGGCATGCACAGCGATCAAGTCTCAGCGACGTTCGACTTGACCCGTTCGTTCTTGCGTTTGGCCGGTGCCCGAGTGCCCGCCGACCGGCTGGATGGGTACGACATCATCGACCATGTGGTCCAACCACGAGACGATTTCGCTCGCACGCTGTTCTGGCGAGATCGCCGAGGCGACCAGACCTGGTGGGCGGTACGCGACGGCGACTGGAAGTATGTCCGCAAGGCGGACGGCAGCGAGTCCGAGCAATGGTTATTCGACTTGAGTCGCGATGTGGGTGAACGGAACAGCTTGCTGATGGACAAGCCCACCGAAACGCTGCGAATCAAGGAACTGCTCCGCGATTGGGAATCCCAAGTGAAAGCGAAACGTTAAAGGAGTGATTCAATGGTTTTTCATCGTCGTCATCATCGTCGTCATCGCCTCGTGTTGGTTCGTATGGGGACGTTGGCTTTGTTAGCATGTCTGTTGCCGTATGTTGCGACACCAACCTTTGCAGACGACGCTCCGCAGCCCAATATCATTTTCATTTTGGCGGACGATTTGGGGTGGGCCGATATCGGCTACCACGATTCGGATGTCCGTACGCCGCACCTGGATCGGCTGGCCCACGATGGGACGCGACTGAACCAGCACTACGTGTATCCCACGTGTTCTCCCACGCGCGTGGCGCTGTTATCCGGCCGATTCCCCAGCCGATTTGGTGTCCTGGGCCCGCTGGGCTCGACGACGAAGATGCTGGGCGAGGACGCACGGCTGACTCACGGCCTGAAGCAGCTTGGCTATCGCACGCACATCAGCGGCAAATGGCACATCGGCGAGACGCCCGAGCATCGACCGCTGGGCTACGGGTTCGACACCAGCTACGGTTACCTGCGCGGGCAGATCGATCCCTACACGCACCGCTATAAGTTCGGCGACCATGTCACCTGGCATCGCGATGACCGATTCGTGGAAGAGTGTGGTCATGTCACCGATCTGATCACAGACGAGGCCATCCGGGTCATCGAATCGGCCGGGCGCGAGCCCTTCTTCCTGTACGTCGCCCACCATTCGCCGCATTTCCCGCTGAACGAACCTCCGAAATGGATTGCTCCGTACGAGCAGACCATCGACGACGTGTGGCGGCGGCATTTCGCGGCTGCCATCACGCATCTGGACGACGGTGTGGGGCAGATTGTTCGGACGTTGGAGCGGACCGGTTTGCGCGACAAGACGCTGATCGTATTCTCGTCGGACAACGGGGGCCAACAGAACTGGAGCGCGCCCGAGACCGAGTACAATGGTCGGTATGCCGCGCACACCACGCTGGGCAACAACCAGCCGCTGCGAGGTTGGAAAGGCGATTTGTACGAGGGCGGCATCCGAGTCCCGGCCTTCGTCAACTGGCCGGGGCACATCCCGGCAGGGCACGTCTTCGAAACGCCGATGCACATCGTCGATTGGTTCCCCACGCTGATCCGCGCCGCCGGCGGTGATCTGCCGCCGGACGAGTCGGTCGAAGGGATCGATCTGTGGACCGCGCTGCTCGGCCAGTCGTCGACGCTTCCTGACCGGGCCATGTACTGGAAAACACGTGCGGTGACAGCCGTCCGACAAGGCGATTGGAAGCTGATTCGATTTC
>SKVE01000034.1 GCA_007129635.1 Planctomycetaceae bacterium | reverse complement strand
TCCTGGTCAAATTCCAGACTGCGGATCAGATTGCGGTTTACCATGCTTTACTCAAGTACCCATTTCCCCTTGGTCAGCGAAAAATACTTCGATTGCAGGCCGGTACTGCAAGCGGCGGGCTCGATAGATTCGCAGCCTGTGCGGGTATTTGCGGCCGCCGAAATAGAGAGTAAATTCCGAAGGGACAAGGCTTGGGGGAGGGAGATAACTGTGGTCGTCATGGACGATCAACGCGACCGTCAACTACACTCGGACCGGGTCCAAACCGCAAATTTAGCAGATCAAGTGCGGCTGGGCAAGCTCCGATGGGATCGTTTTTTCGGTTCGGCGGAAGAAATACGACCGATCTGGACGCTCCGGCTTGTACGGTGGTACCGGCTGGGCCAAACGATAAGATACGCTGGTGGACCTTTGGGAACGAAACGTCAGACGCGTTCTATGGGGCGACGGTGATCCTTGGTGGATACGCAGAAACCTTTGACGACAGATATTCGGGGCCAGATGATCCTGCTGGGGACCGGTACGTCCGTCGGCGTGCCGACGATCGGCTGTGGCTGCCGCGTCTGCACAAGTGGTCATCCTCGCAATCAACGGACTCGATGCAGCGTCGTTCTTGGCCTGCCCGAGGGTAACCTGCTGATCGACACCCCCCCCGACTTGCGGTTCCAGTTTTTGCGAGAAGGCTTGGGGGTCATCCATGCGGTTCTCTTCACGCATGAACATGCCGACCATATCTTCGGGCTGGACGATTTGCGGCTGATGCCTTTCTTCTTGGGGCATCCCGTGCCGTTGTACTGCGAGGAGATCGTCGAGCAGCGATTGCGAAAAGCGTATGATTATGCGTTCGCCCAGGAGCCCTGGACCCACACCGGAGCGACGCCTCAGCTACAGTTTCGTCGCATCGGTACCGAGCCGTTCGAGGCGTTGGGGACATCGATCCTGCCCATTCGTTTACACCATGGACCAAGGTTCGAGGTCCTGGGTTTTCGGATCGGCAACGTGGCGTACTGCACCGACACGAACAAGATCCCGGCGGAGAGTTGGCCACGTCTGGAGGGCTTGGACGTGCTGATTTTGGACGGGTTGCGCGACCGGCCTCACGTCACGCATTTTTGCTTGGACGAGTCCGTCGCCGTGGCTCGGCGACTGCGGCCTGGGCGTACCCTGCTGACCCACATTTCGCACGAACTGGATCACGAGGAAACGAACGCTCGGTTGCCAGCCGACATCCAGTTGGCTTATGACGGCCAACGGATTCTGCTGTCCTGACACACTGTCGACCCATCCGCTTTTCAGTCCTATCGGATTCTGCTAGGGTACGGAACGGCGGTCGATGTCTCACCCTTGGGAGGATCAACGATGAAAGCATTACGGTATGGAATCGTCGGCGGCGGGTTCATCAGCGAGTTCCAGTTGCGGGGCCTGCGCGAAGTTCGCGGGGTGCATGTGGATGGGTTGGTCTCGCGGCGACCTCCCGAAGAACTGGCCGCCGAAGTGCGTCGGATGGGGCTGGGCGAAGGCCGAGTGTTTTCCAGCGTACGCGAGATGATCCCCCATGTCGATGTGATCGTGATCAACTCGCCAAACTACACGCGTCTGGCGACCGTCCAGGAGATCGTGGATACCGTCAAGGCCGGGGAAGAATTGAAAGGGATCATCTGCGAAAAACCGCTGGCTCGCAATCTGGCCGAAGCTCGGCGGATGATCCAATTGATCCGTGAGATCAATGTGCCGGACATCTACTTTGAAAACCAGGTGCACATGAAGACGGTCCAGTCGCACCGCGCTCAACTGGCGCCGGTGATCCAGGCGATGGGCCCGCCGATGCTGGTGCGGTCCAACGAGGAACATGCCGGGCCGCATCGCAGTTGGTTCTGGGATCCCACGCAGCAAGGCGGCGGTGTGATGAGCGACATGGGCTGTCACTGCCTGGCGGTCGGCTGGTATCTGTTGACCCCGCCCGGCAAGCCGATGCGTTTTCTCGAACCCGTCTCGGTCATGGCCGACCTGTCGCTGTTGAAATGGGGCCGCCCCGAATGGAAGAAGAAGCTGTTGGACGACTTTGACGTGGACTACGACAAGACGCCCGCCGAAGATTTTGCCACGGGCATGGTCGGATATCGCAACCCGGAAACTGGGAACATCAGCAAAGCTCAGTTCACCGTCTCGTGGATGTTCGACAAGCAGGGTTTGCGGCTGCTGTTCGATGGCTTGGGGCCGGGGTACGCCTTCGAGATGAATTCACTGCGTTCGCCCCTGGAGGTCTTCATCGGGGACCAGGCGATCACCGGCATGGCCAACATGGAAGCGGCGGTGGAGAAACTCCAGGCCAGCCGCGGGTTGGTACCCGTCCAACCGAACGAACCGGATCTGTACGGGTACACCGACGAACACGTCGATGCGGTCAGCGCGCTGCGCGAAGGCCGACCCGCCATGCTGGATTGGGAGTATGGCCTGGAGATCGTTCGGCTGACCATGGCGGCCTATCTGTCGGCCGAACGCCGATCCACGGTGGATCTGACCGACCCGGCCACCTGTGCCGAGCTGGAAACCTACGTCCCGTTGATCCAGCAAGGACGCGGTGCCGAGGTGTTGAGATAGTGAACCCCAGCGTTAGCACTCGATGAATCGTGAACTCCAACGAAAACCACTCTCGCCCCATGCCTTGACGGTGGGCGGTTTACTTCGTGTAGCCCAGTGGATTAAGATCAAAGGCACTGGATTGGACAAGTCTGATCGCCGGGGGGGTATCTGCCCGGTTGTTGACGGTCTCCGTTGTTGTTTCCTTTGCTAGGAGCTTGATCATGTTTTCCCTCGAAATGCCTCCGCAACCCCCTTGGGAAGGGATCCATCCGCTGGTGGTCCATTTTCCCATCGCACTGCTCTTTGTCGCTCCGTTGTTCGTGTTGCTCGCCGGGGTGCTCGGCAAGTACGGGCGCTGGTTCGGCTTGACCGCCTTGATGCTGCTGGTGATGGGAACGGTCGGTGGGGCCGTGGCCGTTTCGTCAGGCGACGCAGCCTACCACGCGTTGGAGGATATAGTATATGGTGGTTGGGAAGTGGTCGAACAACACCAACAGGCGGCCAAGAGTGTGCAGAACTGGTATGTCGGGCTGACGGTGCTGTATGCTGTGCTGTTGGCGGTGCCGCTGGTGGTTTCGAAGTGCAATCAATGGAAATACTGGTTGCCTGCGAATCTGGTGTTTCTAGCACTTCTGATGGTGGTGAATATCCAGCTTGCCAACGCGGCTCATCTGGGTGGCCGTTTGGTGCACCAGTACGGAGCCCGCGCACTGCTCTCTGACGAGTACGACCGACCGCAGCCGGCGGGCGAAGAAGCGGCGGCCGATTTCGATGAAGCCGCGTTCGACGATCTGATGGGTTGGTTGACGGACGACGAAGAGGACGAAACGGACGAAGAGGTCGAAGAAGCTGCGGACGACGAGGCGGTCGACGAAGCTGCGGACGAGCCGATGGAGGAAACGTCCGACGAATCCGACGATCCCTGAGCCAGCGGTACGAGCAAATCTTGGGCTGTTTGCAGTTCTTGCTGATCACCGATCGCGGCTGTGTGCAAGAACTGCACGCCCAGGCAGCTTGGATCGCCGAGATTTCCAAAAAAATCGCTGTTTTCTCTTGTTTTGGGCGTGTTGTGTGGGTGCCGGTCGTTCTTTGGGCATCACGGCACGCCGATTGCTCCCCTTGTGATTTCAGGTGAGCCGAGCCGAGTGGCCGGCTGGCAGAGTAAACTTGAAAAGATGGGAGCAACAGAGAAATGCGTACGACATGGACGATCGGTTTGGTGGTTCTTTTCCTGAGTTCGGTTCCGGTGCTGGGGCTGCAAGCCGAGCCGCCGAGCGAACCGGAGGTAACGGCGTGCCCGTTCGACGGCCAGTGCCCACTTGGCGGGCCGATGCGGCGTGGCCCTGGCGCGGGCCGCGGGTTCGCGGGCGATTGCCCCTGGGGCTTGGAAGGCCAGGGCGGCATGCAGATGCGGCGCGGACCCGGCGGCCGATGGGGTGCCGACGGTCAGTGCCCGTTGGGCATGGCAGGCGAGGGCGGCATGCAGATGCGGCGCGGACCGGGTGGCCGATGGGGTGCCGACGGTCAGTGCCCGTTGGGCATGGAAGGCGAGGGCGGCGGGCAGATGAGGC
>SKVE01000067.1 GCA_007129635.1 Planctomycetaceae bacterium | reverse complement strand
GTTTCACGTTCTTTGCCACGGCCAGTTGCATTTGGCGTTTGGGAGCCTGTCCGGTCTTCGTGGATATCGAACCGGATGGTTACAACCTGGACCCCGAGCGGATCGAAGCAGCGATCACACCGGCCACCAAAGCGATCATTCCGGTGCATCTGTTCGGTCAGTGTGCTGAGATGGACGCGATCAATGACATCGCGGTACGTCATGGATTGAAGGTGATCGAAGATGGAGCTCAGTCGGTTGGTGCCGAGTATCGAGCTCGTCCCGCCGGTTCGATCGGAGACATCGGTTGCTTCAGTTTCTACCCGACGAAGAACCTGGGCGGTTTCGGCGATGGCGGGATGCTGACAACCAACGACGACGATTTGGCTCAACGGCTGCGACAATTGGCGGCCCATGGAATGGAGCCCCGTTATCACCACCCCATGGTGGGTATTAACAGCCGCTTGGATTCGATCCAGGCGGCGGTGCTGAACGTCAAACTGACGCGACTGGGCCGCTGGTCCGGTCAGCGGCGAGCCAACGCGGCCAGGTATCACCGTTTGTTTGCCGAATCGGGGTTGGATCGGTGGTTGGTGATGCCCGAACAACTGCCGCAACGTTATCACGTGTGGAACCAGTTCACGTTGCGCGTTCCCGACGGCCAACGCGATGGACTGCGGGCTCGATTGACCGAAATGAATATCGGGACCGAGGTCTATTATCCGATCCCGCTGCACCAGCAGGAATGCTTCCAGTCGCTGGGGTACGAGCCGGACAGTCTGCCGGAGACCGAACAGGCGGCACGAGAAGTGCTCAGCTTGCCGATCTTTCCGGAACTGACCGCAGCCGAGCAGCAACTGGTCGTTTCCAGTATGGCCCAGGCATGTCAAACGCGACGTGCGGCGGCCTGATCGACAAGCGTTGCTGTGGGTTTCGCGGTGTTTTCCGATCGCCTAAAATCAGGTCTGTCGCCGGGTATGGGACTCGACAGACCTTTTTTTGGGAGACGATCGGATGATCCAACACACCACCAGAACTCGTCGTGAATTCTTCCTGGGAACTGCGGCAGCGACCGCGGCTGCCTCGATGGCCAGCTTCATCCCGGCTCGAGCGTTGGGCCGCTCCGGATCGATGTCGCCCGGCGAGAGGATCAACTTAGGAATCATCGGCATCGGGCCTCGCTGCACTTACAATCTACGCCCCATGTTGCAGTTCGATGACGTCCGCTGCGTCGCCATTGCCGACGTCCAAGCCACGCGGCGCCAAGCGGGCAAACAACTGGTCGACCAGCACTACGGCGACGGCGAATGCGTCGTCTACCGAGATTTTCGCGAATTGCTGGATCGGCCGGATATCGATGCGGTGATGGTCGCCACAGGCGACCGCTGGCATGCGGCGGCTTCCATCCTGGCAGCGGAAGCCGGAAAGGATGTGTACAGCGAAAAACCGTGCGGCATCACCATCGCCGACTGCCAAGCCTTAGCCGATACCATGCACCGCCAGCAACGGGTATTCCAGGCGGGCACGCAGCGCCGCAGCGTGCCCAACTTTCAACATGCGGTTCAATTAGCCCAAACCGGCAAATTGGGCAAACTGCACACCTTGCACGCGTCCATCTACATCCCGGTGCTGGACAATACGTGGTTGCCCGCTCAACCTCTGCCTCCGCCAGATCAAGTGGATTGGAATCTCTGGTTGGGCCCAGCGCCCTGGCGGCCGTTCAATCAGCGTTATGTGGACGGCGGATGGCGAGGGCAATGGGACTTCGATTCCGGGGCTCGCGTGCTGGACTGGGGCGCCCATACCGTCGATTTGTGCCAATGGGCCAATCAGGCGGATGACACCCTGCCGATCCGCTACGAACCGGGCGAACACAATATCGTCTGCCATTACGCGAACAAAGTGCGGTTGGTGATCGACTTTTTGCCCGAGCCGTTCGGAGACCGATCGCCGCACTACATCACCCGCTTGGGAACCTGCCCCGTTCGGTTTATCGGCGACCAGGGATGGGTCGAGACGGGGGATGAAGGCGAGATCGTTGTCCAGCCGGATTCGCTGCAGAAAGAACTGCCAACGACCCGCCGGGTACGCGGCTTGGACGTGTCGGCTCATTCCCGCGAATTCTTCGATTGCATGCGTTCACGAGGCACCACGTCGACCAATCCGGACGTGATGCGACGATCGCATATCGCCTGCCACGCGGCGGCCATCGCCTGGGTGTTGCAACGCCCGCTGCGATTCGATCCGGTCAAGGAAGTATTCCTGGATGACGATCAGGCCAATCTGCTGTGCTGCCGACCGGATCGCCGCTGGAGCGTGTAGTCAGAATTTTCTATCCACCATTCGGGCAGCGAGGGTTCTTTGAGACCTTTTGAATATCACAATCCGGTACGTATCGTCTTTGGAGCGGGCGCTTTCAAGCGGTTGGGCGACGAGGCAGCCGCGATCGGCAACAAGCCGCTGCTGGTGTCGTACGCCGATGAACCTGAGCTAACAAAGAGCCTGCAGCGTGGCGTCCAGCAATTGGTCGATCGCGGCATGCAGGTGACGACTTTTTTCCAGGTGCAACCGAACCCCGACGTGCAGATGGTCGAGCGGGGTGTCGAATTGGCTCGGGACATCGCGGCTGATTACGTGATCGGCATCGGTGGTGGCAGTGTGATGGATACGGCCAAAGCGATCGCGGCCGGTGTCGAATATCAGGGCGGTGATCTCTGGAGCATGGTGAACAGCCGTCATGACCAGGATCAGGTCGTGCCGCCCCAGACGGCCCTGCCGACGTTGATGGTGCCGACGCTGGCCGCCACGGGCAGCGAAATGAATAATTGCGCGGTGCTCAGCCATCGCGAGCGGGGTGAAAAGTCGTATATCTGGAGCGATTGCCTGTTTCCGCAAACCGCGATCCTGGACCCGCGATTGACCTACACCCTACCGTCGCTGCAGACGGCTTGCGGGGGCGTGGATACGATCTCGCACGTGATGGAGATCTATCTGAACGGGCAGGACCAGTCGGATCTGTTGCATGCCTGGCAGGAAGGGTTGATGCGGACGGTGATCGAAAACCTGCCCGCCGCGCTGGCCGATCCGCGCGATCGTCATGCTCGAGAAGAATTGATGTGGTGCGCCTCGTGCGCGATCAACGGCTGGGCCTCGCCCGGCGATCCCTGGACGCCCATGCATCAGATCGGACACGTGCTGACCGCGCGTCATCAGGTGAATCATGCCACCTCGCTGGCGTTGGTCATGCCGGCCTGGATGGACTTTTTCAAGACGATTAAGCCCGAACGGTACTTTCGGCTGGCACGGCGTGTGCTGCAGGTGGATCCGCATCGCAGGACACGCGAGCAGATCATCGACGAGGGGATCGACGCTTTTCGCCAGTTCATCGAACAAGCGGGCTTGCCGACGCGACTGTCTCAGGTCGGTATCACCCACGATGATCTGGGCCCGATTCTGGACGATGTGCGGCGGATCAGCTTCAACGCTCGCGGACAACTGACCTGCAACCCACCGGTGACCGAACAGCAACTGACGACGATCCTGGAAAAAGCCCTTTAACAACAGGCAGTCTCCCATGATGGTATTCAACTTCGTTTTCCTGATGGCTTGGCTACCAGGCGCCGCTGATGCCGCAGCGGCAGCGAATGTCGAGGACTTCGCGATCGGTCCTGAAATGGCGGTTACCTTAGGCATCGACCCGGAACATCCGGTATCGCTGAGCGTGGTCTACCAAAGCCAACCGACAACCGAATCGGTTCGGCAGCGTCCGGGCTATGATCCCTCGAAAGACATTGTGCGAGTCGAGTTCGGGCATGTGGGACAGGACCGCTACGTGTGGCGGACCACGTTGGCAGCTCCGCCCAACCTGGAAGATACCGTGCACCATCTGTACATCGATGCGGATGATGATCCGGATACGGGGCGGCAGGGGTATGGTGTCGAATACATGCTGACGGTGGCAGGCGGCAGCGGGCGAGCCAGTCATTTCAGTGCCGACGGGAATCGGCTGTCGCCGCCACGAGTCCGATTTGCCGTCCAGGGGAACAGCCTGCTGACCAGCGCCGATGTGCAGTTGGGTGCTGACCAGGCGGGGGTTCGGTTCCGGATGTGGGTTCTGTGCCATACCGTGACCACCACCCAGCAGCCGCAGCCGCCGATGTCAGACAGCACGGGCCG
>SKVE01000354.1 GCA_007129635.1 Planctomycetaceae bacterium | reverse complement strand
TCAAACGGTATCGGCCGACCTCGTCCGGCGACAGCCGGACGAGGTCGATCCAGAAAACGTCCAGGTCGGAAGTCGTTTTCGGCCAACCCGCTTCCCATGTGGTTGATCGTTGACCGAAAACGACTCCCGACCCCTTTCGCACAACGCGACTCGCACCCGTTTCCTGGTCTCAGGAAGGATGGCGAGTCGCAGTGGGAGAGCCTGGACCCATCACTATCGCTGTGCGCGTCGGAGCAGGTTCTTCGCCTTTTGTGCTACCTCCGCATCGGTGGCAACCGCAGCCGCTTTCTCCATCACGGTTGCAACCGCCGCAGGTTGGGCATCGACAATCTTTTCCGCAATCGTCACCGCAGCAGCGGCAGCCGCCTGTTGCACGGCGGGACGATCCAGTTGTTCCGCGGCGATCTGCAGACCGGCGAGCGTCGGATAGCGTCCCAGCACTTCCAGAGCCAACCGGACCTCGTCGGGGCGCCCCGCGGCCTCGATCGTTCTGCGACACATTTCGATCCGCTCGCCCAACGGCACATCCAGTTGCCGAGCGATGCGGATGTATCCGCGAAGCGTCCGAACCTTGTACTTGTCGGGACCGGTCTTTGCCAATTCCAACAGGACCGGGGCCGCATCGGCCGTAATCCACTCGCCCAGCACACGGGTCGCTGCGTCCTGGACTTCATCCTCGGGGGTTCGCGCTGCGGCCGCAACGCCCTCCAGGGCACGATCGCCACCCAGCACACCCAGCAGACTGAGCAGGTCGACCTTGGCCGCCGTCGAGGCCTCGGGCATCCGCTGGATCAGCAATTGGGCTGCCGCATCGCGATCGGGCATCCGCAACAAGGCGGTGTCGAGCGCCTCCTTGGCAGTGGCAGCCGCTTCGGCCGTTTTCGGTGTGACCAGACGATCGATCAAAGACGGCAATTGTTCCAAGCCGATCGTCAACCCCAACGCTCGCGTCGCCGCCGTGCGGACCGCTTGGTCCTGGTCGTCGGCCAACTGCATCAACGTGGGCAGCGCGGAAGTGATACGCCGCAACCCGGCCAGTTCGATCAGCACCAATTGCTGGTCACCCGAACTGCTGGCGATCCGTTCGCCCAGCCGATCATCGACATCATCGCCGGGCAGGTCCGCCAAGCTGGTCCTCGCGGCAGCCGACAAGGTCTCGTCATCCGCCGTGGCTGCATCCAACAGGACGCCAACCGCGTCGGCGTCGCCCAGTTGTGCGAGCACTTCGACGGCCGGCAGACGTACGTCGGAGGTTTCACTTCCGGCCAGCTCCAGCACCACGGGCAAGGCGGCCGGTTCTCCCAGATTGCCTAGCACGTAGACGATCAGCTTTCGACGCTGCGTGGGCAGATCGCCCAACACGTCGATCAATGCTTCAGCCACCTGCGGACCGCCCAGTTCGTGCGACATGCCCAACGCGACGGCAAATCGTGCGGGATCTTCGTCCGTCAACAGTTCCACGACCATCGGCAACCCGTCGGCCCCGCGAGCTCGAATCGCGCCGTGCAGAGCGGCGATCGTGTAATGCGGCGCCAGTTCGGCCTCGACCAACGCGTCATAAAGCTCGATCGCTTGCGCGGCTGCTCCTTCGGCCAGCAGCATGTCGCCGGCGCTCAGACTGGCATCGGCCGCAGCGGACTGCATGGCCGGTTGGTCCGCGATCACAGCCAGCAGCAGCTCAATCGCTTCGGGAGTCGCCAGACGCCCCAAAGCGGCCATCGCTGCGGCAGCGACCTGCTGGTCGGAATGCGTCGCCAATTCTTTCAGTGCGTCCATCGCCTGCTGATCGCGTCGCATGCCGATCGAATTGATCACGCCGACCAGTAGCAAGCCGTCCAAATCGTCCAAAGACGCTCGCAGAACCTGATCGACGGCCGGGTCCGGATTGGGTTCCAGACCAAACCGAGCATAATGAGCCAACTGCGGATCAGCCAGCAGTTCCGCCAAGACGGGGATGCAATCCTGGCCGCCGATCACGGCCAGCATCTGGCAAGCTTTGGCTTTATCGAACAACGGAGCATCGGACTGGAGGATCTCGATCTGCCGAGCCTCGTCGCCCTCCGACGGCGGCGGCTGTTGAGCCAGCAGTACGGCGGGGGCAGCGGCCAGCAGGCAAAAGACCAGAGTCCAGACGAATACGTATTTTGCGAACATGAGTGGTTATCTCCTTGATTGGGTTTGGGTCACGGTCAGATCCGGTACGGTTCGCGCATCGCACGGCTGCGCATGCGATTGGCATCCGCGTCGTCGAATTCGTGCGTCGCCGGATCGTATTTCAAAGTCCGACCCAACTGCCAAGCGATGTAGGCCGAATGGCACACGATATGCGACTGGGCCGCTACGTCCGAATTGGCGTTGGCGGGCCTGCGCGTCTTGACGCAATCCAGGAAGTCGCGGACATGGGTCGACGGATCCGTTCCCCTCATCGTAAACACCGTCCGCTCGGTCCGCAGCGATTCCGGGTAAATGGCGAACTGGCCGCTGTCGCCGGTTTCGATCCAGCCTTCGTCGCCTTCGTACCGGACGCTGCACGTGCCCAGCCCCATCCAGCCGCTATCGCGCATGACCAACTTCAGGCCGTCCGCATACGTGCAGACCACCCCGGAACCCTCCGGAACGTACTCGACCGGCGTCGTGTCATCTTTCTGCGCCGCCCATTGGCACAGGTCGACGGTATGCGAGCCCCATTCCAGAATGCCCCCGCCGTGGAAATCAAAATGGCCTCGCCACCGACCCGCGACGTACTGCGAGTTGTAGGGACGCCATGGGCACGGCCCCAGCCACGCATCCCAATCGACCACGTCCTTCGCCGGTTCGGGCTCGCCAGGCAGCCAATCGTGACGCGTCGGCGGATTCAACGTATTGGCGTGGACCGTATGCAGTTTGCCCAACCTGCCGGAGGCGACCAGATCGGCGGCAAAGATAAAGTTGCCGATGCTGCGGCGCTGAGTACCGGCTTGATAGATCAGGCCGTAACGGCGGAATACGTCTGCCAGAGCTTGGCTTTCAGCGATGGTCATCGAGCACGGCTTTTCGCAAAATACATCCTTACCCGCTTTGGCCGCGATGATCGAAGCCATGGCATGCCAGCGGTCCCCGGTGGCGATCAGCACGGAATCGATATCCTGCCGCGCGAGCATCTCGTGCATATCGCTGTATGTGGCACAATCGTTGTTGCCGTGGTGCTGGTCGGCCATCTGCTTGATCGCATCGCGGCGAATTTGGCGAATATCGGCGATCGCCAAGAACTGTACGTCGGGGTTCGACAAGAAGCTGCGCAGCACGCCAGCACCACGGCCGCCCAATCCAATGCCCCCCAGCGTGATCCGCTGGCTGGGCGCCAATATGCCGTCACGGCCAAGTGCCGACGCGGGCAGCACCGTGGGCAGCGCCAACGCCGCAGCGGACCCAGCCGCAGCGCGCAGCACCTGCCGACGCGATCGTTTGATCGTCGAGTCCAACATCGTTACGTCTCCTGAACTTGGAAATCGGAAGGATTCGTCAAAGCACGTCCTCAATGCTCAAAACGCCCATGATATCCGCAAACCGATCGGCAAGTTACAGGGGGTGCCGGCCCGGAACAAAACCACAAAAAAACAAAAGGACAGGCATTGTCTACTTGCATTCGGAAGCGGGCGAAGCTAATATGAATCGAATGGTGCATTTCCCAATAGGAGGATTCGCGATGACTGTGGCTCGAAATCAACTCGTCGACGTAAACGTAACTCGTTACTACCACTGTATTTCCCGCTGCACTAGAAAAGCACGGCTTCTGGGCGAAGGCTCAGAACACCGCAAGCAGTGGATCGAAGACCGCTTGCAGACACTCGCCGACGCCTTCGCCGTGAGCGTTTGTGGTTTCGCCGTCATGGATAACCACCTGCACGTCCTGGTGCGGTTGGACCCGGACGCCGCTAACGACTGGTCGGCCGAGGATGTTATCCGGCGGTGGTTGTTGGCGTACCCGCCCAAGTCGGCCGACGGACAGGTGCTCGAAGTAACCCAGGCCTGGATTAAGGATCTGGCCAGCGACGAGCAGCGAGTGGACGTGCTGCGTTCGCGGCTGAGCATATTGGGCTGGTTCATGAAAGCATTGAAGGAGCCGCTGGCCCGCTTGGCGAATAAGGAAGATGACTATAAAGGCGCCTTTTGGGAGCCG
>SKVE01000571.1 GCA_007129635.1 Planctomycetaceae bacterium | reverse complement strand
GATCAAACACTTTGCCCTTGACAACCACAAACTGAACACGCCAGGTCGGGAATCGTTTTCGGGCAAGGTCGTTTCCATAGGTTTGGTTGTTGGCCGAAAACGACTCCCGACCCCGCTGCGTCACCCAGGCAAGGCTACCTTGATTGACAAGAAAACTCGTGACCGGGTGCTTATCTCGGTGGGATCTCCCGGATCGGGCTCTCGTGCGTGGCAGGGATTACCTGCGAATCGATCTCTCGACTTTGGTGTGTGGATTCAGCAGGCGACTGATCCGCTAGGCGGGGTGCCGAGCTGTCGGCGCGGGGAGTCCAGCGATCGGCGACCAGGCCGGGCAGTCGCAAGACGATTTCGCGGTCGGATTCCAAGACTCGGCCGTCTTCGGTCGAGTAACGGACGAACAGATGCAGTCGATCCGTTGTAGGTAGTGCATCCGTCCACGGAACTTGCACGTGGAGCCCTCGATCGGATCCCTGCGTCTGCATCATCCGCTGGGCCGCTGACAGGTCAAAGTCCCAACGGGCGAATCGAGCCTGCTCGTCACGTTGCAGCGGATCCAGCAGCACGATGCTGATCGCTGCCGACTTGGCCACGAATTGGCCAGCCGCATTGCGAGGTTCGATCAACACCGAAATGCCGTCATCGCCCGGCATGCCGTCCAACTCGATGCCACCGGTGCGGCGAGCGTTCAGATCGATGGCCACCACGCGCTGGTCGGCGGGTGGCCGAGTTCCGGCGGGTGGCGCTGGGTCGGCTCGGTCCCGGCCCGACCGGACGATTTCACCTTGATCAGACGGATCGGAAAATTGATCGGAAAACCGAGACGCCACGCCTGTGCCCACGGGACGGGCCCGTCGGTCCGACCATCGGACGTCGGAACTGGAGAAACCGGGCGGCAGTTCGATTTCCGGCAGATCGGGAGCTTCGATCGGCGGCGCTCGCCGATCGTCTTCGTCACGCGTTTCACGGGCTCGGCTGGGCGCCGATTTCGTTCGGCAGGCTTGCAGTTCTCGCAAAGCTCGTTCGTAGTTGTATTCCGCCTCGAACAAACGGTCCTCCAGCAATCGCTTCTCCGTATTGAGCATGTCAAAATAAACATCGACATACGGATCGCGACGGCACCCGAGGAGTGTCGAGCTGACGAGTACCAGGATCAAGGTTTTGCGAAATCCCATTTTCGCAGCGATCGGAAAACGGCGCGAGACGAACCGGATAAACACCACCCGTACAGTAGGCAGAAAGAACAAATCGCACAAGACGAGCCGGCGAGTCTAACGCCACCATTTGCCAGCGATGCTAGCCGTGACATCGGCCCCAACGTTACATCAAGTTCCCTCGTAGGACGGATTGGCAATCCATCCAGCTTTCTATGCAACTTGGTAGCTGCATTCGCCAGAATGCGGATTTAGGTAGCCGCATTCGCCAGAATGCAGGATCTCCACGTTTTTGCAAACGTGGCTACTTGGTGCTTCCGTGCTTTCGCGAGAACCGAAAATCGATCTTGTCCGAATTCCGCTGGTCTTCTATATCACTCGTTTGGCCTGCCGACCGGTACCACGAGGAACATTTGGTGAGGGTGGATCCAATCGGTGAGCCGGAGTGCCTCAAGCAAATTGAGGGCGTGTGACGCGTAAGAACGTTTCGCAACTCGATGAACCTCTTACGGACGGTTGATAAGCGAGCGAACCTTGACGACTCAATCTCACTGCGAAACATCATCATCTGAACCGAACTCATCGCCGAGGACGCTCACGATGCAATCCATGATGCGATCTGTGACGGGACGCGCGACGCGGCTGGCCCCTCGAACCCGCCATGCCTGCTGTGCCGCGGTTTCGATTCCCGTCTTTGCCGCCATCCACGTGCTGGCCTATTGGCTGAGGTTCGATGGGCTGATGGGGCCCCACGAATGGCGCATGTTTTCCAACACCGTCGTCACCGCGATCCTGGTCAAGGTGCTGGTGTTCGCTGCGCTGCGCATCTACCAGGGTTGGAATCGGTACGTTACCTTTCACGATATGGTCAGCCTGGTAAAAGCCAGCACGGCCAGTTCGCTGCTGATCCTCGCGGTCAATTACCTGCTGATCCCCGGAGTGGTGACAGCGCGCAGCGTCTTCTTATTGGATTGGGGAATGACGATCGTCGTCATCGGTAGCCTGCGTTCGTTGTTGCGGCTGCTGCAGGAAGGCCGTCGCTCGGTATTCTTGACTCGCGGCCGAAAACCGGTGTTGATCGTCGGCACCAACGATTCGGGCGAAGCGTTGCTGCGGTCCATCCGTCGCAATTCCAAACTGCCTTATTGGGTCGCTGGGTTTGTCACCGAGGACCAAACGCGGCTGAAGTCGCATATCGCCGGAGTGCCCGTCCTGGGAACCGTGGACGAAACCTGCCACGTAGCCAGTCAATACGATGTGGCCGAGGTGCTGATTACGGCGGGCGAATTATCCGGTCATCAGGTGCGCCGCTTGGTAGACGAAGCCGCCAGTGCGGGAATCGAAGTCAAGGTGCTACCCAGTTATGAACAATTGCTGCACGGTGCGGTGGACCTGCGGCCTCGTCAGGTTTCGATCGAAGACCTGCTCCGCCGAGACCCGGTGCAGTTGGACACCAGCCGGTTGCATCGCTGGCTGGAAGACCAGGTCATCCTGGTCACCGGCAGCGCCGGCAGCATTGGCTCGGAGATCTGTCGCCAATTACTGCAATTCTCACCCAAAAAACTGATCGCTCTGGACCGCTCGGAAAACGGGCAATTCTTCCTGGAACGCGAGTTGCGGGAGCTGGACGCCGAAGCGGATATCGAGATCTGTCTGGGCGACCTGACCGACGCGACTCGCGTCAGCCAGGTTTTCCAGCTATATCGCCCGGCCATCGTCTTCCACGCCGCCGCCTACAAACATGTGCCCTTGATGGAAGCGCATCCTGGCGAAGCGGTCAAGAACATCACGCTCGCCAGCCGCATGCTGGCCGACATGGCCCATCGCCACGGTGTATCTGCGTTCGTCATGATCTCGACCGACAAGGCCGTCAATCCGACCAGCGTGATGGGCACCTGCAAACGGGCCGCCGAACTGTATGTGCAGGCCTTGGCCAAGAGTTCGAACACCTGTTTCGTCACCGTCCGTTTCGGCAACGTCTTGGATTCCGCAGGCAGCGTCATCCCCATCTTCCGCGATCAGATCGCCCGAGGTGGCCCGGTCACGGTCACTCATCCTGACATGCAGCGGTATTTCATGACCATCCCCGAAGCCTCGCAACTGGTCATCCAAGCCGGCGCGATGGGCCGCGGCGGCGAGATCTTTGTCTTGGACATGGGCCAGCCGGTCAAAGTCGTCGACCTGGCTCGCGACATGATCCGCTTATCCGGCCTGGAAGTCGGCCACGACATCGAATTAGCGTTCACCGGCGTCCGCCCCGGCGAAAAGCTCTACGAAGAACTCCGCTGCGACGGCGAACATCAATTGCCCACCAAGCACAACAAGATCCTGGTCGCTGAATCCAAGCAGATGGAATTGCCCTTCCTGCGCAAAGTCTTCCTCGACCTGGAAAAAACCGTCGACGGCCCCTCCACCGCCATCCGCGATCTCCTTCAGCACCTGGTCCCCCAGTACCAGCCGGTCACCACAACCCAACGCCCCGCCCGCGACCGCAAAGTGGCCACGCAACCGCTGAACGTCCAATCACCTCCTCCCGCCCGCCCAGCCGACGACGTCCTACCCTTCGCCCAGCCAAGCCAACCCGTAGCCGATCGAGCACAAAAAGCAGCCTGACGCAGGTCAGATGGTTGTCGTCCTATTCTCCGAGGGTGTCTTCGACGTCCGCGAAGAGATGACAGTGGATCATGCTATCATGCAGGTGCTGACCGAATCCGGGCATACGGCCCTGTTGTGCTACATTTTGCAACAGATCCAGCAATTTCAACTTCACCGGGAGGACTTTGCGATGCAACACACGGCTGTGGAATATATGGACGAAGTGTCCGAAGAATTGAAGGCATCGGTCATTGCGGCCATCCCCGCCGAGGAGCGATTGCGGGGACTGAGTCCGGAAGAGCGGCGCCGCCTGCGCGACTTGCTGGATCAAGATCCCTCGAAATAGCGCCACCGCGAATCGTTCGGCATCAACCGCCGTCGCATCCGGGAACTGGTCCGCCAGTTCCGCAGTT
>SKVE01000146.1 GCA_007129635.1 Planctomycetaceae bacterium | reverse complement strand
CTCTTGCTTTATGCTTTGCGGGGCACGACAGCCGGATAGCTGGGGTGGCGCCGTGATGAAAACAACGGCCAGCTGGTGGCTGCCTCATTCACCAGTTTCGACTGTCTTCTTGTTCGGCGGTTCGCTGAATACCGTGAAAGGCGGCTAAGTATTGGGGTGGCTGCTGTCGCAAGTGCTGTACGATTTCGCCCAATCGCTGTTCGTCGATCCGTTTGCAGAGTTCTGCCAGATGGTAACGGTCCTTGTCGCGACCGGCGACCAGCTTCATCATCACCCAGGGGCCGAGTTCGGCGTAGCCAAGCCCGCGGTCGACGCCTAACGCCTGGGGTGTCGGGATCGCCGGCGCGTCGGCCGGGTCTCGAGGGGTCCGTTGGCCTGACGGGATCAACTCGATGACAGTCGCTCCGTCCGGATCGAGACGTCGCAAACGATGCCAGCCGCGGGGCGAACGATGCGACCATTCCCATCCGGCCCGCGACGCAGCGCCAGCCAACGCGTCCGCCGACTCGGCCGGGACCACCACGTCGATGTCGACCGTCGTCACCCCCGTGCCGTGATGCAGCCCCGCCATGCCGCCGACAATCGCTAAGGGAGCGCTGAGTTCCGCGGCAAGCCGGTCCAATGCGTCGAGCGTACGCGTGAAACGGTTCGGGCCGGAGATGGTCACGCAGTCTAAGGCGGACATTGGGGAGGGGGGAGTTGCGAGTTGCGGGTTGCGAGTTGCGAGTTGCGGGTTGCGGGTTGCGAGTTGCGAGTTGCGAGTTGCGAGTTGGGAGTTGCGAGTTGCGAGTTGCGAGTTGCGAGTTGCGAGTTGCGAGTTGCGAGTTGCGAGTTGGGGGTTGGGGGTTTGTGAACAGGTCACCGACGGCGGTTGGTCGACGGATATTGACCGCTGCCGACACGGCGTCGCCTAGGCTCCTGGTGGCGGCCGACGGGAAGGCGTCGCGGCAGTGGCCGACGGGAGATGGCCGCTTCGTTGGCTCCCGAGTGGGCACCGGGATCGTGCGGGGGAACGGTTTACGAAGCGTTACCAACCGATTTTCAGATAAGGCGGCTTGATTTGGGGGGGGCGGTAGGTACACTCAGGAATGAACGAGAAAAAAGTGTCGGACACCTTTTGCGAGGAACTCGCCCTCCGGGCGCCTGGCACGAAAGGTGTCCGACACTTTTTTCCGCTCGATCCTAACCACAGTTTCGGGTCCACGTGTGAAGGTGCAGCGATGAATGGCGATCCTGGTTCGGCGAAACGGCCGACGTCCTTAGCCGAAGAACGGGGCCGTGGTGACGTGCCCAACGGACGACGTCGTCTGCTCGTGGCGGCTTTGGGAACGCCAATGATCGTCGCGACGTCCGCCCAGACCGCCATGGCCAACAATGGTGGTACGAATACGTCGGCCGGGACCGGGACCTGACCCGCGATCCGACGATCAGCCCACTTCGATCGGGAGCGGGACGCGGTAACGAATTCATTGCGTCACGTGAAGGTGCCTGCTTTCCGCCTGATTTCAGCGAAGGGCAACGAACACTCCCTCCCACCGTCCGCCTTCGTATCCTCGTGCGACGTCGTGAAAGGCCCTTCCTCTTGGCGTCTCTTCGATTCGAATCTCCGGATCGACTTTCTCGGTGAGGGCGAGTTCGCCGTTTTCAACGGCGAATATTGGGATTCATACGTCTTCAATGCGGTCGACGCCTGTCTCTTGCGTCTGTTCGTGGCGGTGCCCGGTCAGGCACTTTCGGAGTCCGAGTTGAATCGACGCGTCGCCGAGGAACTGGACGTCTCGCTCGATGACACACTCCGCCGCTACACGGACGAGTCCTTGACGCAAATGGCCCACGTCGGTTTGGTCTACCGGGAGCAAACGTTTGCGGATCGGTGACGCGACGCGACATGAGATCGCGGATCGATTGGCCGCGGGCGGGATAGGACTCCGCTTGGGCCCCTACGAGTTCCGCGTCGAATCGAGGATGGGCCAGATCGTCGAGGCGGTCCACACCTTGCACGCGCACCATCCTCTGCGACCGCCGGCGGATTTTTCTGATTTTCGGATCCGGCTCGAAACCGGTTGGTCGCGGGCAAAAAGAAGCGTGGTCGCCTCGGTCAATGACCAGGTTTGGCATATTTGGCCACGTCGTTTGACCGTGGCGGCGATGGAGTGGGTCTGCAGTTGGTGTTACTTTCGAGGCGGCCATCAGGCGCTCGCGTTGCATGCGGCGGTGGCGAAGCTCCCAGCGACTAACCTTGCGGTCGTTTTCCCCGGCGATTCGGGAAGCGGAAAGAGCACGTTGGCCTCGACCTTGATGCTCTCTGGCTGGGACTTATTAAGTGATGAGATCGCCCTGTTCGATCTGGAGCGGCTGACGATCACCGCGCTGGCTCGACCCACCATCTTGAAGGGACTGTCCATCGAGATGATCGCCGAGCGGTTCCCGGATCAGGCCGTATTTGGTCCTCGGGGCCGCATCCTGAATCCACGTCAACCGATTGCCCATCTACGTCCGACCCCGACGAGCGTGCAAATCGGCGGCCAATGCTATTCACCGGCCGCGCTCGCCTTCCCATGCCGAGAAAGCGGACACGCGCCGACGCTGGAGCCGATCACTGCCGGAGAGGCATTTGCACTGGTCACCCGTTATGGCATCAATTACCGAATGCACGGCGAGGCAGGATTCCACGCCGTCGTCCGGTTGGCCCGCAATTACCCTGCCTATCGTCTCCGCTATGATGATGCCGCCGAGGCCGAAGCGTTCCTCCGCGAGAATGCGGCAAGTTTGCTGGGGGGGCCGGCGGATCCTGATGAGACGCAAGCAGATCGCACAGAACCCCAACGGGACGTGATTGCGGGTTCCGCCGTGAGGCCGGCCTCCCGCCACATGCAACCGGACGACTCTCGCCCCATTCCCGAGATGCTTTCGGTATTGATGGACGGATTACGGGAACCGGACCGCCTCGAATCACTCTCGCTAAGGGATTGGGACCGACTTGTTCCCCTTGCCAACTATACGGAGCTATTGCCGCGGCTGGCGGAGGGAATCAGGCGTTGTGGTTGGTGGGATAGGATTCCCGAGCGATTACGGCAGCGATTGTCGCACGAGTTGCAGGTGACCGCATTTCGTGACACGTGCATCCGCTATGAACTTCGCCATCTGCAGCGAATCCTCGCACCCGTTTGCGACCGGCTCGTGCTGTTGAAAGGAGCGGCTTATTTACACGCCGGCTTCCGTTGGGCTGCCGGTCGACGGACCAACGACGTTGATGTGCTGGTGCCCACATCGTCGATTTCGGCCACCGAATCCGCATTGAGGGGGGGCGGGTACGACACGGATGAGGGCCTTTCGGAAAAAGACGATCGTTACTACCGCAGGTGGCTTCACGAAATCCCTCCGCTGAAACACCAACATCGTCGCATCGAGGTCGACGTGCATTTCCGATTATTGCCGGTGGCGGATCCATTATCGTTCGTCGTGGACGGGGAAATCGAGCGGTCGCTGGCGATCCCAGAGAGTTGTTTTCGGATTTTGGACCCCACCGATCGTGTCCTGCATGTCATCTTGAATCTGGCACGAACGGGCGAGTTCCGGCGGGCGATCCGAGACCTTTGGGATCTGGAGTGCATGATAGGCGGGGCCACGTCGGCCGATAAATCACTTACGCAAACACACAGCATCGGCGATCCGGTGCCGACAAGAGCCCCCGAAAGCCCCGCGTTTGATTGGAACCGCTTGATCGAGAGAACTGAGTCTCGAAGACTTCAGAGACCGGTGGGAGACGTGTTGCTGCTGTGGTCGGATTTTCTTGGGCTCGCATTACCGTCGATAGTGACCGCGCGTTTGTTGAGTGACGATCCGGGCCGACACCGACGTCGTCCGCTGTTTCGGCTGATGCGGGAGGCGACGAATCCCTGTGTGCCGACGGCTAGGGCCCGCCGGACGCGATGGGCGCGGTGGGGGATGGAGCACTATCCGCTACCCCGAATCGCGACATGGCTCGATCCGCTGACCTGGACCAAGCGTTTAGAGTTCTTGAGGGAGCGAGGATAGAGATTACTGGTTGCGGGTTGCGGGTTGCGGGTTGCGGGTTGCGGGTTGCGGGTTGCGGGTTGCGGGTTGCGGGTTGCGAGTTGCGAGTTGCGAGTTGCGAGTTGCGAGTTGCGAGTTGCGAGTTGCGAG
>SKVE01000597.1 GCA_007129635.1 Planctomycetaceae bacterium | reverse complement strand
CGAAACATATCGTAGTAGGCCTCGCGCGCCTTGTCGACCAGGAACTGGCCGTCGGCTCCGTAGAACTCGGCGCTGGTATAGGTCTTGACTTCGCCCGCACGCGGCGCGGATTCGTCCGCCGCCAGGGACGGCACGAGGGCGGCGCCCGCCGCAACGGTCGCAGCTCCGGTCAACAGGCAGCGGCGATTCAATCGATCCGAGGATGGTTGGGTCATCAGGTTGCTCCTTTTTCGTAGCAGGAAAGGATAGGGAAAGATTCGAAAAAGCACGCTCAAGCGTGAACTCCAACGGGGGACACGCTCAAGCGTGAACTCCAACGGGGACACGCTCAAGCGTGAACTCCAACGGGGACACGCTCAAGCGTGAACTCCAACGGGGATACGCAAAATCGGTGTCATTCGATCTCCAGAACCACGCGGAAGCCGACGTTATACACCGGTTGCCAGGGGTGGTACGATAGCCGGAACGAACTTCGAGCACGGTGTGGTCGATCGTACCAGGAACCGCCGCGGACAACTCGCTGCTCGCGGGCACTGGGATCGTCGCGCCCATCACGCATCTGGTACGGATAAGGCCGGTACACCGAACGCGTCCACTCGGCCGCGTTGCCGTGCATGTCGTGCAGTCCCCAGGCGTTCGGCTGGTAGCGGCCAACTCGCTGCGTGACCATGGCCCCGTCGTCAAAGCGATCGTCCTTGGGGTGCCAAGGTGGCGAATCGCGCAGCGCGAGTTTGGCAAGGCTCTGATCGGCCAGATTGGCGAACCCGGAAAAATCGGTGTTCATGTCGCCGTAGGAAAATGCTTGCGAGCTACCCGCGCGGCACGCCCATTCCCATTGCGCCTCGGTCGGCAGCGCGAACCGCAATCCCGTCTGTTCGGTTAGCCAGCGGCAGAAACGATCGGCCTGGTCCCAGGTGACTCGCACCACGGGCTGGGCCGGCTGGTTGATCGGATGGCCTCGGTGCGAATGGTCCTTGTTGGTCATGCTGATGTAGGCGCTGTCGTGAGCCGGGTGGAACAAGGCGAATTGGGCATTGCTGATTTCGAACTTGCCCATGTAGAACGGTCGCTCGATCCGCACTCGGTGCGGTGGGTACTCGTCCGCTTCGCCGTCGGGACAGCCCATGACAAAACTACCGGCTGGGATCAGCACCAGTTCCAGCCGGCTGCCATCGGGCAATTCGACCACCCGCTCGGCTTCGCCGGTTTCCGTTTGTCGCCGTCTGGCTTCGTCCGCATCGAAGGGCCAGTTGGGGCAGTCCACGTGTCGAGTGGTTCGCGCGGGCGGTTCGAGCGGCTGCTGGTACGACACCTGGCGGACGCTGCTGGACACCTCGACGATTTCTTCCGGGTCTTCGCTACGTCCTGCGTAAGCGGTCCGCATCGCCAGCCGCCGCTGTTCCCAGTGAGATCGGCTGCCGTGCTGCTCGTGCCAGGTGCCGTGATCGGGCACGTTCAGATCGATCCAGGTAATCAACCGGTCCCAGTCCTCGGCGTCCAGTTGCACGCCGTGATGGCCCTTGCGGAGCATCTGGATCAACTCGCTGGTCGACACGTGAAATTCCAGCGGACGCTGCAGATGATAGTCGCTCTCCGGTCCCGGCCGCCGTACATAAGGATGCAAAGCGACGTAGGAAGGCGTGAAGTTCCGCCAGCCGTGTGGGCCGTCGACGCGGAAATCGGGCAACGGGCGGCCCCGCGCAGCTTGTCCGTTGTGACAGCCGACGCAGTTCCGGTCCAGGACCGGCTGGACTTCGCGGTGGAAGCTGAATCCGCGAGTCGGTCCGTGCCAGGGCGTGATCTTCTGCGGACGGTGCACGGCGGCCATGCGGAACTGGGACGGAGGCCCGCTGTTCTGCGATTCGTGGCAGCCGACGCACGAAAGCACTTCGCCCGGCATGGCGGTGAACCAACTGCGCATGACCTGCAATGCGGCTCCCTGCTCGTCCAGCGGTTGAACGGCGATCGGTGTATTGGCTGGCACTTGAAACACGGCCGAACCATCCGGCTGGACCGGCACCGTGCCCAGGATCCGCCGCACGTCCCAGGGACCATCGATGCCGATATGGATGTGGCCGCCCATTCCAGGATAGGCGTAGTGCGGGCTGTAGATCCGCAACGCCTTGACCGCCCCCAGCGGGACGCCGGCCAGCCCGTCGCCCCGATAGACGTCCGACAAGTACACGGTGGCGACGTCGCTGGTCAAATCGACCCGGTCGGGGATGCGTGGTGGCGTCTCGGTCTTTCGCAGCGGAATCGGCTCGAAACAAGCGTAGCCCGCTTCCTCGTGCAACAGCAGCAGGTTGTCGAAGACATCGGCCAGGTACAATCCCCACTCGGCATCCGGCGACGGCTTGCAAGACACCACAAAGTACTTGTCCGACAACGGGTACGGATGCAGGAATTTCGGCCATGAACGATCGACCAACGCGTCGCGGATCACAGGCGGCACCGAACGGCCGAAACCGGGGATGCGTTGCACCGCTCCATCGGCTTCACGGCGGCCTTGAGCCGGATCGAACAGCACCAGTTCGCCCATCCGCGGCACTCCATGATGCCCGGAAACCACGCCGACCACCTTGGTCGCGTGGCCGGGAACGGGCCTGGCATAGAAGATCGAGTTGGGCCACATCGAGTTGCTGGCATAGTATTCCATCTGCCCGGTACCATCCGGGTTCATGTGGAACAGCAGCCGCGTGAAGTAGTGTGGCGAATCGGAGTATTCCCAGCGGGTGTACAGTATCCGACCATTGTTCAACACCGTGGGGCACCAGTTGTGGTCCTGGTCGAAACACAATTGACGCGTGTTGCCGCCATCGGCGTCGGTCAGAAACAGGTTCGCAACCATGTTGCCGCCACCCACACAAGGCACCCCGGCGAAGCAGCGCGTCGAGCAGAAGATGATCCGCCCGTCCGGCAGGTAACACGCATCGTAGTTGTCGACATCCGGCTCCTCGCCCTGCGTGACTTGACGCAGGCCCGAGCCGTCGCTGCGGATCTCCCAGATCTGCCAGCGGCCGTTGCTGGCGGGCATCGAGAACAGCATGCGATCAGCCTCGAAATGCAGATCGACGTCGCCCACAAACACATTCTCCTCGGGGCGGAACAGCGTGCGGACTCGCCCGCCCGGCCGTGGCGGCGCCAGCACGGCGATCTGGTTGTCATAGCCGTTGCGCGGCAACGCGCAATTGCCTTGCCAGTTCTGCGGCAATCCTAACTGGTCGGCTTTCCGGCGTACGAACAGCAGCCGGTCGAAATTCAACAGCGGGTTAGCCAGCAACGCTTCCTGGCGGAGCCGATGATACTGTTGTACCAGCCGATCGGTACGTCCCGCCGCCTGTTGATCACCGCTGGCCAACGCCAACTCCATGACCTCGGTCTGCTGCTGGAGTTCGCCGAGACGCCGCAGGAACTCGTCGCCGCGCGGATACTGCGATGGATCGCTGGCAACCAGGTCTTCGATCGTCCGTCGCAGTGCCGCCAGATTCATCTCCCGCGCAACCGCCGGCCGGTGCGCGAAGCGGCAGATGCTTTCGTACAACTGCAACCAGCGAGGGTCGCTGGGCGAGGCGGAAGACCGGTCCAGCAGTTCTAACTCGCCGCGGAACAAATCGGCGTGCGGTCCCAGTTCCTTCGCGGCAGCGTCGAGCCACTGACGTTCGAGTGTCGTGTCATCCGACGCCGCGAACCATTCCAGATGCTTGCCGCGCGCGTGCCGCTTCCACCACGCCGCCTGCTCGGGAAAATCGCGTTCGACCTGCTCCCAGACATGCGGCCCAGGCGCCGGACCGCCCTGGAAGTAGAAGCCATGCCCGCCGCCGAGATTGAAGATCTTCAGCAGCAGATGGTTCCGCCCGGGCTGCAGTGACAGGGTGATCCGGTTCTGGTCGGGCGCGGGGCCACGAGCGACATCCTTGGCCAGCAACTGCTGACCGTTCAACCACACAGCCAGCCCGTCGTCGCTGCCCAAACGGATCTCCCAACCGGTGGCCTGTTGGACGTCGAGCGTGCGGTACAGGTAGGTGGCGCCGCGCCGGCCGGCGGTCAGATTCTGCACTCGACCATCCTGCCAATCGGGTTGCAAGGTCCAGAGCGGGCGGCCTTCCTCGTCACGGGCTTGGAGATCCACCGACTGTTCCGGGAACAGGACTTCGCCAAAGTCCCGACTG
>SKVE01001003.1 GCA_007129635.1 Planctomycetaceae bacterium | reverse complement strand
CCCTGGGTTGGCTGGGTGTCCCCTGGGTTCCCCTGGGTTCCCCTGGGTGGCCGGGTGCTTCGAGGTCCAGCCTTCAGCCCGTGTAATCGTGGTCTCGTTTTCCGCGTTTAGGGCACTTTTCGCTCTGGCAGTCGGCGATCCGCAGGCTGCTTGCCGCTCGGGCCAGGAACTGCTCACGGTCATCGGCCTCGGACAAATCCCGGTGAACTTGACGCAACCGCTGCTGGTCGTTCTCCGGCATGGCAGCGCAGCGTTACTACCGGAAAACGGGCTCCCGACCGCTGGAAGACAGACTTCACTGGTTGGAAGTCCGAATCGGGACGATCACCTCGCCCTGGAAGACGACGTCTCCTTCCCACAGGACAGTGATCTCTTGATCCATGTCCAGCATGTCGTCACGGAAGTAGATCTAGATTCCGGCGGAACTGAGCCATCCATCGGACTCCCGCCGCGTCTTGGCGATCCATCCAGTGTCCCTTATCGGCATGGATTTCGACCCAATGAACGTAGCCGCCCGGATCCTGTTGATTCCGTTCGTGTAACATCTTCGCCCATTGTTTGGCCACCGTATTGCGATGGTAGGCCGAGTCGTTTTCTCCCATGTGGAGCGTGAACGGCAAGTTGCGTAGCCCGTCCGGCATGGCGTCGTTGGGGTGTCCTGCCATCATGGCGGCCGCGGCCAGTCGATCGGCCATGCGAGGCGCCAACTGGTAGACGCCATCACCACCGGCGGAGTAGCCGGTCAGGTAGACGCGATCGGGATCGATTCCTTCGAAGACGATCATGTTTTCGATCAAGCGAGTGAAAAAGGCATCGATGTGTGCTTGGTGCCACATATTCCAGGTATCGGTGGGTGCGCGGGGCGCGACATAGACGCCTTCTTCCAATGAATACAATCGCTTTTGGTTTTCCCATTGCTGATCGTTGACTCGGCGAGGTGCCCCGCCGCCGCCATGCATCGAAATGTACAGGCTGTGCCCGGATTCCGGTCTTTCACCAAAGACCCGAACCTCATACGGCATCTTTCGGTCGCCCAAGATCAGCAAACGGGCCGTGTGCTCTTCCTTGCGGTTTTCTCGAATCCGGCGGTGGTGGTGTTCGACCAACAAACGCGTGGCCTCGACGTCCTGCTGTTTGGTCAACGATTGCATGCCAAACGACCGCTCACCCAAATGGCCTCGATCTTCCGGATCGGCTGACAAGTAATGTCGCAATTGGGCGATCACGTCTTGCTCAGGATGGCCAGCGGGATTGGAAGACGGTTGCGGAGGTGCGATCCCGTACGCGACGGCCGTGTCCATCATGGAAACGCCGACGATCCAACAGCTCAACGTCGTCAAGCCAATTCGTGTTCTGTTCTGATGGTTCATTTCCATCCTTTCTGGTTGATATCAGCGTTGGTGGAGCCTAGAATTCATGAACTTTCTGCCCGTTGCGATGACAAGTCAAGTGGAAGAACACATCATGGCTTCTCCGTTTCCCGGAATGGATCCCTTTATCGAATCCCAGCTCTGGGAAGATTTTCACGGGGATGTGATCCCGATCATCCGCGCACTGATTATTCCACAGGTTCGGCCGCGATATACGGTCAGCATCGAGCGATCCGTGTTTCTGACATGTCACGATGAAGCTGCGCATTTCGTGCCAGATGCCATGATTGCCGAATCAACCCGTGGAACCGGATTCACAGAACCTGCCTCGGCGACCGTAACGCTCGAACCCCGGATTCTGACAGTTCCCGCGCCCTATCAGGTGGCGCAGAAGTTTCTGACTATCCGCACCCGTGACGACCGCCGCGTGGTGACCGTAATCGAATTATTGTCTCCGACCAACAAGGATGACAAAGGGGGGCAGGCGCAGTATTTGGCGAAGCGGGCAAACTACCAGCGAACGTTGACGAATACCGTGGAAATCGATCTCTTGCGTGGTGGTCGGAGATTGCCGACCAAGGAACCGCTGCCCGAACTGGACTATCATGCATTCGTCATGCGGTATGCGGGCTGTCCGCACGCAGCGGTTTACTCGTGGTCGCTGAGAGATCGGCTACCCGTGATTCCGATTCCGCTGGAAACCGGCGACCCGGACGTGGTGGTCGATCTCCAGCAGGCGTTCAGCCAAACCTACCAACGCGGCGGCTACGATTATACGCTTGACTACTGCCGGGAGGTCTCGCCCGAACTGAATGCAACGGAGCGGCAATGGGTCGGCCAGTGCCTGGAATCGGCCGGATTTCCGGGCTCGGAACGCCCGGCTTAAGACATCGTCGTCTGCTCGTCCGGTGCTGCCCTGGGGGTCAGGCGTTGTCGGCGCCCAGCAGGATGGCACCATAGGCTTGGTGGCAGGCGGCGACGACCTGGTCGCGGATCTGATCGGCTTCTTCGTTGGTCATCGTACGCTGGGACGAACGCAGGGTGATCGAGAACAATTGCCGCTTCTTGCCGGGGCCGTCCTTCTGAGGATCGCGGTAGGTTTCCTGGTAGCTGATCTGCTCCAGGAACTGGCCGGCCGAATCGCGAACGGTTCGATCCAGTTGGGCCCATCGCACCGATTCGTCGACGATCAGGTTCAAATCACGCTCGATCGGTGGATAGGGACTCTGGTCGGTGTGTTGCGGAATCAAGCACGCGATCTCGACCAGTACCGACAGATCCAGCTCGGCTACGGTAGTGGCGCTGCGCAATCCGCATTGCTTCAGGCCTTGCTGGGTGACTTCGCCCAGAAAGCCGAACAGACGATCGCCCAACTGCAAGCGGGCGGAGCGTGCCGGGTCCAGCAGCGGTTGGCGAGTCTCGGTGACTTCCAGCCGGACCGCGGGGTGCACCGCGTCGACGATCGCTTCGATAATGCCCTTGACGTGGAAGTAATCGCCGTCGCTGCTCAGGCCCAGCGTCCATTGCTCCTTCGGCAGCTTGCCGCCGCGAGCCAGGTAGATCCGCGCCGTTTCGAACAGCTCGATCACCGGATTGCCCAGCGCCTGGTTGGCTCGTCGCGATTCCAGCAGGCTGGGGATCAGGCTGCAACGCAGCCGGTCGGCGCCTTTCAGCATCGGCGTGCTGGTTTGCAGCGGCTGGGCCTGAGTCCACGGGCAAAAGATCGCATGCCAGTCTGCGGGGACGACGCTGGACATCATGGCTTCGTCCATCCCGGCGGCGGTCAGCACGCTGCGAACTTTGCTCTGGACCCGGTCCTCGTCGCGGCGATAGGACGGAGCCATCGGTACGCCGACGTCCTCGGGGATCTGGTCGTAACCGTGAACGCGAGCGACTTCTTCGATCAAGTCGATTTCGCGAGTCAGATCGCGCCGCCAACTGGGCGGCACCACCGTGACGGACGTGACGTCGGCGGCCTGCTGCTGGCAGCCCAACGCGGCCAGCATGCGGCGCACTTCGTCCAGCGGGATTTCGATGCCCAGCACACGCGGTAACTGGTTCAGCCGCAGCACGATCGGCGGGCGTTCGGCGATCGGCGGTCCGACGTCGATCGCGCCATCGGCCAGTTCGCCGCCGGCCAGTTCCAAGATCAATTGACAGCAACGACGGCTGGCCCAATCGACTCCCAGCGGATCGACGCCCCGTTCAAAACGGTACGACGAGGGGCTGTGCAGCCCCAGGGCACGGGCTGTTGTGCGGATCGACAACGGAGCGAACTCGGCCGATTCGATCAACAAGTCGGTTGTCGATTCACTCACCTCAGTCTCCGCGCCGCCCATGACTCCGCCCAACGCTACCGAACGCTCGGCATCCGCGATCACGCACATGTCGGGCTGCAGGTCGTACACCTTATGATTGATCGCTTCGAACTGTTCCCCCGGCAAGGCCTGGCGAACGATGATCTCGGGACCGGCCAGCTTGGCCAGATCGAACGCGTGCAGCGGCTGCCCGCATTCCATCAGGACATAGTTGGTCACGTCCACCACGTTGTTCACCGCCGCGATCCCGATCGCTTGTAATCGTTGGACCAGCCAGTCCGGACTGGGACCGATGCGGACGCCGCGAATCACACGAGCGATATAGCGTTGGCAGAGCCGAGGGCATGTGATCGAGACCTTCGCCAGCGACTGGACCGGCGGTCCGGTCGAAGGCTCGGGGATCGGGGGCACGGTCAGCGTTTTCTGCCACAGCACGGCGATCTCGCGAGCCACGCCCACGTGTCCCAGACAGTCGGGTCGATTGCT
>SKVE01000575.1 GCA_007129635.1 Planctomycetaceae bacterium | reverse complement strand
GTTATGGGAGGAGGTTTAATAATCTGCATCCTGGTTTTGACCTCGGTCTGGCCGCTTGAGCGGTCTATTCCGAGCGACCACGTTGGAAATTGGGAAAAGTTATGGTTATGATTTAAGGGGGTTCTGGGGCTTCCCTAGTTAGTTTGATTTGGTAGAAGGGGGTTGTAGTCAGAGGGTAGGGTCAATGAAAAAATCTCGTCTGGTGTGGGGCCTTTTCACTTTTGTGCTGCTGGGTATCTGGCAACTCGGGGTGGCAGATTTGACCGCAAGGGTCGCTCCTTCCAGCGGGTCCAAGGTGGCTGTCAACAACGCCTCCAGCATCGAGATCAGCGGCACGGTCACCGATAGCAGCAAGGGCTGGCCGCTGCATGCGCGAATCAGTATCGATGGCTACCCCGACAGCCCAATCTATTCCGACCCGGTCGACGGTGGTTATTCCGTCACCCTGCCTTCTGGCGAGACATACCAATTCGAGGTCGAGGTCCTCAGCGGCGGGTACCAATCTGAAGAACGCGACATCGTCGCAAATGACGGTGTGGATCTCACTGAAAACTTCCTGATGGGTGCCGATCTGACCGCCTGCACCGCCCCGGGCTATGTCGAAATCAGGCAGGACCTCTATTTCGAGGATTTCGAGTCCGGTCCGGGTGGCTACAGCGAAAACGTAGTGAGTGGACTTGGCATGTGGGAATGGGGTAGTCCTGTCACCTGGCCGGAAGCCTGTGCCGGCGGCAGCAATTGCTGGGGTACGGTGTTGGACGGCAACTACCCGGACGACAGCGAGGCTGTTGTCTTCTCGCCGATCATCGACTTGCGATCCGCGAGCGGGCCGCTGGTCATGACATGGGACCAGGCCAACCATATCGAGACATTCAGCTTTGACCAGGGAAGGGTTGAGTTCCGCTTCATTCCCGGACCCTCGCCGGTGTTCGTGCTCTGGGAGAGCCCGAGCGGCACGGTCCAGGTGGACTGGCGAGAGCTCAGCGCAGACCTCAGTGCTGCGGCGGGCGAACGCATCCAACTGCGCTGGCGGCTGACGACCGATTCTTCAGTCAGTTTCGGGGGCCTGTATTTCGACAACATCCGTATTCAGGAGCTCGACTGTGTAGCCCAGGACGGCGAACTGGTCATCGGCCTGGTCAGCGATGCCAATTCCGGCGAGGGGCTGAATGGCGCCGAGATTGCCGTCAACGGCAGCGCCGCGGCGAGCACGGCGAATTCAGAAGATCCACAGCTGGGAGATGGCGCTTACGTGGTGTTTGTGCCGGCGGGCAATAGCGAACTGTCCGCCGACCTCCAGGGCTATGAGGCAGCCCAGTTCAGCGACGATTTTGGCGAAGGCACCACCCGCCGCGTCGACTTTGTGCTTGATGCCGGCCAGTTGGATGCTGTGCCCGGTGATGTGGTTCGGACGATTACTATCGGTGAAACGGATACCGCAGTCGTGGATCTGGTCAACAACGGTACGATTGATGCGGTTTTCGAGCCATGGGCCTCATCCGAATCACGCGAAGACTTCGAATCCGACTTCCCACCCCCGGGCTGGACGGTGGAAAACCTGGGCGGCAATTGCATCTGGGCCCGAAATGACGCGCATGAACGCCCCAACTATGCGGGCGGAGACGGTTTTTCTGCCGCGGCAGACATTGATAGATGTGGAAGCGGAACGACGATGGACACGGCGCTGGTTTCGCCATCATTCAACGTCGTTCCCAGCACCAGCGTCGATTTCATCGTTTCCTTTCGCCGATTTGGAAGCAGCCGTCTCAACGTCGATATCACCACTGACGGTGAGAACTGGACGACGCTGCAAAGCTACACAGAGAACCTCAGTGCGCTGGGCCCAGGCGAGCCACAAAGCCTGTCGTTGGCTGGCTTCGCCGGCGAGTCGGCCCATATCCGGTTCCGCTATGTTTCGCCGAGCGCTGCCTGGTGGGCGCAGGTTGACCAGATCAAGATCAACGCTGCAGTCGATTGGCTCGACGTGACCCCGGCTACCGGCAGCGTCAACGTAGGCGGCACCGAGGCGCTCAATCTGAGCTTTGATGCAGGCGCGCCTTCGATCATGGAGCCGGGCGAGTACACGGCACTGATCGTCGTTAACAATGACACGCCGTACGGGCTGTCGGTGCCGGTAACGATGTTGGTCGAACCCGACAGCAACCTGAGCCGACTCAATGTTCAGGTCTCCAGCCGGGGCTATTGTGATGCCGATCCGATGCCACTGTCAGGGGCTACCGTCGAGGTCACCGGCCAGACTGAAAGCTATACGTTCACCACCGATGCCAACGGATTACACCAAGGTTGGCTGTCCGTCGAGCAGGCCCCGTTGAGCGTCATGGTCAGCGCTACGGGGCATCTATCGGTTACGAAGGAAGTTGAACTGATTGGCGCGGCTGAAGTTGATGTTGCTTTTGATCTCACGTTGGATGCGTCCTGCGCGACGGTCGAACCGGACAGCCTGCAGGCAACCATGGTCCTGGGCGGCACCAACACGCTCCCGCTCGAGATCGGCAACGTTGATGGTGGCGGTAATCTGGTCTGGACCCTCGGAACGGCCCAGGCTCTGGCCAGCTTCGGCCTCATGGCCGTCGACTGTGAAAGTCACCCTCGCATCATTATCCAGGATGATGGCACGATCGAATCTGGCTACTCCGCCAACCCGAGCAGCGTCACCGAAGTGCGTTTTGTGGACCGGTTCACTCCCCAAAGCTACCCGGTCCAGCTGTCTGGCGTGTGCGTCGCCTTCGTGACGATCGGTGGATCAACGACCTTCAATATCGACATCGTGGTCTATGACGATGACGGTTCTGACGGCATGCCGGGCACCGAGCTCGGCTCGATGCCAGTGACGGTGACGGTCGACTTGGTGCCGGATCCGTTGCCATTGAACCTCCCGCCAATCTGGAACGCCATCGACCTGTCAGCCATGGAAATCGAGGTCAGCGCGGGCAGCGTGTACATCGGAGTTCGCTATGCGCCGCAAGACCCGAACTACTTCGTGGCCTCCGATCAAAGTACGGACCGGCCAGCAGGTTTTGCAGACGGTCATCGGTGGGTGAGCGACGTCGGAACCTGGGTGCCGCTCCAGAGTCTTTTCCCCAGCTACCGTGCGTTGATGGTGCGCCCGGTACTGCGGAAGAGCTGCGATCAACTCGAGACGATCAGCTGGCTGAGTTTCGGTCCGGCTTCCGGCACCACGGCGGCTGGGGCCAGTCGCCAGGCCACCCTGAACCTGGATGCTGTCGGCCTGGCCGAGGGTGTGTACGAGGCGTGGTTGTGTGTTCTTAGCAACGACCCGGTCAATCCGCTTATACAAGTACCGGTGACGATGCACGTGGTCGACCAGGCACCGGGCGAACTTGCGGTTGACATGACCGGACACAACTTTGGCCAAGTCGGTGTCGGTCAGTACAGTGTTGCCGAGTTCACCATCAGCAATGTGGCTGAAGCAGGTGCAATAGGCCAGGTACTGAGCGGCTTTTCGATCGTCGGTGACGCCGATTTCTCAATGGTCGGGGGCGACTGCTCCGTGGGCAGTGTGCTCGATCCGGGCGAAAGCTGCACGGTTGCCGTGATGTTCGCGCCGTCGACATTGGACAGCCATAGCGCCGTGCTGTTGATCACCAGCACCGACGGCCAGAACGCGATCGCGACACTTGCAGGCGAAGGCGTCGAGTTGCCCGACGGCATACTCCATGATCGTTTTGAAGAGCTTGACGTGTCTTCGGTCCTGACACCCGACATGATCGACGGACGGCGTTACTAACGAGATCACTCAGCCTGGCGTTTCAATCGGAGCCGTTCATTCAAATAGTACCTGTCCCGGAATTGCCGGCCCGGGCCTATGCAGATATCGTTTCCGGTCGTCGCAAACAGGGCCGGCCGATCAGCCATTTCGATGGGCAGATTGCGGCCATTGCCCGTTCGCGGGACGCCGGCGTGGCGACCCGAAACGAAACCGATTTCGCCGGCTGCGATATCGCAGTCATCAGCCGGCGCCACCTGAATTGTCCATTTCCCAAGGGCAAGCGACGCCTCGAAGAGAACCGGCGGCGAGAACCGGGACAGTCAAGATTCGGAAATTAATCGACCACGCCATTTTCGCTGACAGCCGGCAGCGGCGGGGGTATGGACCTGGCCAAACGAAAGCCGATAGCGAAGCTGCGGGATTG
>SKVE01000681.1 GCA_007129635.1 Planctomycetaceae bacterium | reverse complement strand
CGGATCTCCATCGCGTAATCGCTGACCGGGCAGAGCGCAAATGCCTTGGACAGATTGCCCACGTGAGCCAGCCAGCGAGCCTTCCCGTCCTCCTGCTCCAAGATATGCTCCTGAGCCAACTGCGGCAGCGTCGCCCGCTCGGCAGGCGTCCCGCTGATCCACTTCGACCAGTCCAGAGCGTGCATCATGTCACAGCACAGCTCGTACTGCTTCTGCAACGCCGCCACCGCCTCGGACACATCAACCGTCGTTTTCCCCTCGCCGCCGCTCTCCGTGTACGTCCTCAGAGCCTGCTGAAGCGAATCACCGATCCCCAAGTAATCGACGATCAAACCGCCGGGCTTTTGGCCAAACACCCGGTTCACTCGCGCGATCGCCTGCATCAGCCCATGCCCCTGCATCGGTTTGTCGACGTACATCGTGTGAGCACACGGGCAATCGAACCCGGTCAGCCACATATCGCGCACGATCACCAACTTGAATGGGCTGGACGGTTTCTTGAAGTGAGCCGCCAGCGTCTTACGACGCTCCTTGCTGCGGATGTGCTGCTGCCAATCGGGACCATCGGCCGCGCTGCCCGTCATGACGATCTTCACAAAACCCTGTTCGTCGTCCGTGCTGTGCCACTCGGGGCGCAGCTTGATGATCTCGTTGTACAAATCGACGCAAATCCGCCGCGACATGCAGACCACCATCCCCTTGCCGTCCATCGCCTCCAGCCGCTTTTCAAAATGCTCGACCAAATCGCGGGCCAGCACCTGCAAACGATCGTCATCGCCGACCATCGCCTCCAGCGCCGCCCACTTCGTCTTCAATCGTTCGCGAGTCGTCTCCTCCTCCGACTCCGTCACCTCCTCAAAGCTCTCGTCGATCGATTCAAAGTCTGGATCGGAAAAGCTCAGCTTGATCACCCGAGCCTCGTAGTAGATCGGCACCGTCGCCTTGTCCTGCACCGCCCGCTGGATGTCGTAGATGCTGATGTAGTCGCCGAACACGGCCTTGGTGTTCTTGTCCGTCAGCTCCACCGGCGTCCCGGTAAACCCGATGAACGAAGCGTTGGGCAGAGCGTCGCGAATGTTGCGAGCGAACCCATAGCTGAAGCGATCCTCGCCTGACACCTTGTCAGTCGTCCGCTTCGCCTTGAACCCGTACTGGCTGCGATGGGCCTCGTCCGCCATCACCACCACGTTCGAGCGATCCGTCAGCAACGGAAACCGTCCCGACTCTTCGGCAAACTTGTGAACCGTCGTAAAGATCACGCCACCGGAACCGACTTTCAGCAACTCGCGCAGATGTTCCACCGAATTGGCCTGGATCGGCTTTTGCCGCAGGATTTCGCTGCACCGCCCGAACTGGCCGAACAACTGGTCATCCAGATCATTGCGATCGGTCAGCACAACGATCGTCGGATTCTTCATCTCCGGATTGCTGACCACCAAGCCCGCGTAGAACAGCATCGAAAAACTCTTGCCGCTCCCCTGCGTATGCCAGACCACGCCACAGCGTTGATCGCCCGGCTGTCCACCCTGCATTGCGCCAGCCCAAAAGCGTCCCTCCGGCTCGGCCACTTTCATCGTCGCGTCAGTCTGCCGAGTCGCCCGCAGCGTTTCCGTTACCGCTGCCCTCACGGCATGGAACTGGTGATAGCCAGCCAGCACCTTGAACACTCGATCGCTATCCGAGTCGTCCTCGAACAGCACAAAGTCGCGCACCAGCGACAGCAGGCGCTCAGGCTCGAACGCACCGCGAATCAGAACCTCCAGTTCCAGTTTTCCTTTGACCGGTTTGTCGCTATCGATCGTCGGCCACGGCTTGAACCACTCGATCCCGGCGGTCAGCGATCCGATACGAGCGTTCCCGCCATCGCTGATCACCAGCAGTTCGTTGTAATCAAACAGCGACGGAATCTCAGACTTATATGTCTGCAACTGAAAGAACGCTCCTTCGAACTTCTTATCATCGCCACCAATTTTTTTCAGCTCGAACACCGCCAGCGGCAAACCATTGACGAACACCACAATGTCAGGAATGCGAGTCTGATTTCCCTCGCGAATCACGAATTGGTTGACGGCCAGAAAGTCGTTGTTGTCGGGATCATCAAAATCGATCAGCCAGACGCGGTCCCCTTTGATCGAGCCATCCTCACGCCGGTATTCGACCTCAACACCATCGCGCAGCCATTGGTGGAACTGGCGATTGCGGGCGATCGTCGTCGGAGCATCCAGCAGCGAGACTTTGCGGAACGCTTCTTCCAGTCCATCGCTCGGCACATCGGGGTTCAGTCTGGCAATCGCATCCAGCAGCCGTCCCACCAGCAACACATCACCGAACGAATCACGCTCCTGAGCCTGTCCGTCGGGAGCCAGATCAGGCCCATGAGCGGTGGCGAAGCCAATCTCGCCAAACCAATGTAGCGCCGCCAGTTCGATGGTGGATTCGTTCACAAGACTTCCTCCAGCATCTTGTCGGCTTCAGGGACTCGGAGTTCACCGGACAGGAGTTTGGGGAGGAGGGTGTCGCGGAGGGAGGCTAGCATCCTCATCTGGCCATGGTTATCAAGAATCCGATCAAATACGGGCGCGGATACTGAATTGAAGCGATGTAATATCAAAGGCGACGGCAAAACAAGCGGATATTCCATGATTGCTGAAGCACTCACGTTGGCCTGGGCGGTTCCGTGAGAACGCCCTTCTACGAATGATCTAAACTCTTGGCGGCGAGTCGTGCAGTACCAGAAACCAAGCGAAGACGTACCAGGCGTTGAAAGTACAAACTTTCCAACCCGTTGATTCAAAAGTGGTAGTAATTGCGCCGGAGGTACAATGCCCACTTCGCCAACATATCCCGTCATGCCGATTAATAAGTCACCGACGCCTAATCGATAACGAGATGCTTGTATGGCGATCTCTTCTGAAACGAAGCTGACTTGATCCAGATCAATGATACCCGGCTTAACCGAGCCAATTTTGACTACTGGGACGCCTTCTTCTTGCCAATCCTTGCTTTTGAACGCAAAACCGCCTTGAAAACCGATTTCGTTGGCCAACAAAGATTGTCGCCACCCCTTGGGCACGAGTTCCCCATTAACATGTTCAAACTCACTGGGGAACAAGTTTGCGATTTGGGGGGACATGCCATTGGGTTGTTGGCCGTCCATCTTGGCCCTGACCGGATCGAAGTCGACGAACCAGCTTTTGAACAACGCCCGCGCGATCCCCTCCAAAGTCTCGTTCATCCGCCGGTTCAACTCGATCTTGTCGTCCAACGATCCAAGGATCGAGGCAATGGCGCGTTGCTCGGAGAGGGGAGGAATCTGAAGTTCTCGAACGTAAACGGCGGCGCGTGTCGTTGATGGAATCGGTGAGCCATCGTCAATTTCGCCCAGCTTGTGATACTTAATCGCATAGTAAAGCCATCTCATGTCGAGTTCAGATTTCGGCACCACATAGTAGGCCGTGTCAATCACAAAAAATGGAGAGAGAGTAAACTCGACTCCACGATAAGCGCCCTTTCTTCCAAGGATGATACCTGGGCCAGCAGTCAGCGGCTTATCAGTCCAGCCTATCGGGCCATTGCTGCCGAAAACTCGGTAACTTCCTCTCGACTTATCATAGTTTCGAAGCGACTTTCCGTATTCGAGCGATATCTCCTCACCCCAAGTGCTGGGACGCCAGTCAACTGCCATAAGCCAATCCCTCCAGGTTAGACCGAATCGCCGCTTCCAGCTTCGCAGACAATACTCCGAAATTTTTGAAACACAGAGTCACAGAGAGCACAGAGTTCCATGCGTGATTTCTCTGTGTCCTTTGTGCCTCTGTGTTTCCAATCTTGCTTCTCTCAGCCATGATTTCCCAACCCTCGCAAATTTTGCTCGACCGTTTGTTCAAACTTCGTCGATTCCTCAATCAGTTTATTCACCGGCTTCATCTTCGCCCCGACCCGCTGACAAGTCCCAACGGGACGACAGGTTGTAGCCACGGGCGTGAGCCCGTGGTCCGCGTTCGGACACACACCATCCAGCCCCAACGGGGCGACAGGATTCGATCCATACCGTTCGCCTGTCGCCCCTTATAGCTTCTCTCTATCGTCAAACTTTGGGCGTTTGGGCATGGCAACGGATCTCCGATCCATCGTTGCCAATGACCAAGCGGAACCCAAAGTTTCCGCCAACTATCCTTGG
>SKVE01000224.1 GCA_007129635.1 Planctomycetaceae bacterium | reverse complement strand
CTTACGACATGCCGGCTGCGCCGGTGGCCTAATGAAACGGATCTGACATGGTGCAAAGTTGCGAGGTCGTCATCACGGGACTCGGATTGGTAACTCCGATCGGAACGGGAAGCGAAGCCTACTGGAATTCTCTTTTGGAAGGACGCAGCGGGATCGCTCCGTTGACTCATGCGGTCGGCACGGAGTTGCTCGTTCAATTCGGCGGCCAATTAAAGGATTTTGATGCGAAGCAGTTCGTCAAGCCGCGAAAGAGCTTGAAGGTGATGTGCCACGAGATCCAGGTTGGCTATTCGGCCAGTATGATGGCGGTCGACCAGGCGGGGCTGAAGGTCGGCGATGTGCCGCCCGATCGCCTGGGGGTTGTTTTTGGTAGCGAGATGTTCTCCTGCGACTTGGACGAATTGGCCGACGCTTATCGCAAGTGCGTCGTGGACGGCCAGATTCGTCCTGAATTGTGGGGCGAGGGGGCGATGAGCGACCTGTACCCTCTGTGGATGCTGAAGTATTTGCCGAATATGGTCGGTTGCCATGCGGCGATCGCCCTGGACGCTCGAGGTCCCAACAACACGATCACGCTGGACGAAGTCTCCGGTCTGTTGGCGGTAATCGAAGCGAGCTGTGCCATCCAACGGGGCGCGGCGGACGTGATGTTGGCTGGGGGCGTGGGGACACGAGTCAATCTGACGCGTATGCTGTACCGCGGCGATCGCGATTGGTCGCATCGCCATGACGACCCGGCTGCCGCCTGTCGACCGTTCGATGCGGATCGTGACGGAGGCGTGCTCGGCGAGGGGGCGGGGGTCGTTGTCTTGGAGCGTCGCGATTTTGCGGAAGCACGCGGAGCCAAGATCCTGGCGCGACTGGGCGGCTTCGGGCGTGGGTTCGAGGATCCGAACTCCGGTCGACCGCTGACCGGGGCGGCGACTCGAAACTCGATTCAAGCCGCCCTGCGCAATTCCGATTTGACCGCCGCTGACATCGGGCACGTCAATGCTCACGGTGCATCGACGATCGACCATGATCGCATGGAGGCTCAAGCGATCCAGGACTGTCTGGGCGATGTACCTGTGATGGCACCCAAGAGCTACTTCGGGTGCCTGGGCGCCGGCAGCGGCGTGGTCGAGATGGCGGCCAGCGTGCTGGCAATGGCCAAAGACATCGTGCCACCTACCCTGAATTACTCAAGCCCTGACCCCCAATGTCCCGTGCATGTGATTCACGGTCAGCCGCAGAGAATTCAGAACCGCACCGCGCTGCTTTTGAATCAGAGCGAGACCGGACAGACGGCAGCGTTGGTAATCGGCGCCGCCTGAGCCTGACTTTGACACGACCACACCAAGGGAGGACCGGCCGATGCTGCTGGGATTGGAAACGACTATCTGGGTCGTGTTGTTGTTGTATTTAGTGGGCATGCTGGGACTGGGCTGGTGGAGCCGGCGGCGAGCGGGGAGTCAGAGTGGGTACTTGATGGGCGATCGTCGATTCGGGTCGCCGATGATGGTCATGCATGCCTTCGGGGCCGGCACCAACCCGGGCGATGCCGCCGGGGTGATCAGCGGCAGCGTCCAAACCGGCGCTTCGGGCGTCTGGGTCTCGTGGCTGTGGATGTTTGGAACGCCCTTTTACTGGCTGATCGCGCCGCTGGTTCGCCGCATGCGCTGCCTGACACTGGCCGATTATTTCGAAGAGCGGTTCGGGCGAGGGGCTGCAGCGTTGTACATCCTGGTGGCTTCGATCGGGATGGTCATCTGTTTGGCCAGCGTGCTGCTGGCCACGACCAGCACAGTGCAAGGCATGATGGGCCGCGCGACCACGCCCGATGCCGACGCTTGGTTCCTGGGCATCCTGATCGTCTCGACACTCACGTTCACCATCTACTGCTACTGGGGCGGCATCGTCGCGGCGATCCGCACGGACTTTATCCAGGGCCTGATGATGATCGTGCTGTCGTTCATGGCCGTGCCGGCCGCGCTGAGCATGCCGTCGGTGGGCGGGTTGAGCGGCATGCGCGAGACGCTGGCTGCGGCCTCGCAAGGCAGCGATAATAATCTGTTGTCGATCTTCGATCCCACTCGCTTCGATCTGGCGGTCGTGTTGCTGCTGTGCATCCAGGCGCCGTTAAGCGCCATGGCGCTGCCGCATCTGATCACGGTGTGCGGTGCGGGCAAGACGGAATGGGAAGGCCGGATGGGCTTCGCCGGCGGGAATATGCTGAAACGCATCTGCACCATCGGCTGGGCCATCCTCGGATTGGCTTGGTTGGCGCATCTGATCCAGCAGGGAGTCGAGATCGACAACCGGGTGGCGGACGCGGCGTTCGGCGATTCGATCCGAGCCTTGCTCTCGCCGGTCGCACAAGGCCTGATGCTGGCCTGTATCATGGCTGCGGCCATGTCGTCGGGCAACGCCTTTCAGGTCACCGTGGCCGGATTGTTTAGCGAAAACCTGTACCGTCGCTACCTGCACCCCACCGCCAGCGATCATCAGGCGCTGATGGTCACCAAGGTGGTTGGCTTGGTATACGTGCTGGTATCGCTGCTGATGGCAATCGTGTTGCGAAATCTCGTGGCTGCCATCATGGCCTACTTCACCGTCCTGGCGCTGGTCGGCATCTCGACGGCGATGGGGATCCTCTGGCGACGGATGAACCAGACCGGCATGTACGTCGCCACGGCCGTGGCGGCGGGCGTGTACGTTTACACCCGCTATGACATGCCTGGCGCCATCGCGGCCGCGGAAGGGTTGTCCCTGGAGGGTGTCGTTTACTTGCTGGCCCAGCATGGCCAAGCCGTCAAGATCGGCGCCCCGATCGCAGCAGGTATCCTGGGCGGTATCGCCGGATCGCTGGTCACGCGGCCACCCGATCCCGAGGTGATCGATCGCTTCTTTACCAAGATCTATACCCCCATCGGCCAAGAAGAGCGATTGAATCTGACACTGGACCAAGCCGTCCCGCCCTCCCAGCGTTGGATCACCTGGGGCGGCCTGTGGATCGTCAAGCCATCGCGGCAGAGCTGGGTGGGTTTCCTGGTGTTTTTCGGACTGTGCGTCGCCTGTGTCGTCACGATGCTGATGCTGTTGCGGGTCTGAGTCGCCCGGTCGGCGGAGCGAGGAGCAATCGAACATGTCCAAAGAAACGCTGATAAACTGGCGGCCGATCGATCGGATGAACGCCTTGCTGGCAGGACAGTTCGCCGATCGCCGACCGTGGATCCCCTCGGTGTACGAACATGGCGCTAGGCTGTTGGGAAAGAGTCCCGGGGAAGTCAGCCGCGATGCCGGGTGGATGGCCGAAGCGGCACTGGCCGCCTACCAGACCTACCACCACGACCTGGTGACCGTCGGCATCGATATCTACAACATCGAAGCCGAAGCGTTCGGCTGCCCGATCTCCGACGGCGCCGAGAAGAGCATCCCGGGAGTCACTGCCCATCCGTTGGCCGACGGTGTTCTGCAACCCGAACTGCTGGAGATCCCCCAGCCCAGTTCAGGGAACCGCTTGGGACTGATCGCCGACGCCGTCCAGCGAGTCGTCGGTCAGATCGGTGACCGGGTCTGGGTCTACGCTTGTATGGGCGGACCATTCTCGCAAGCGGTCGAGTTGCGTGGTTTCGAGGCCCTGATCGGTGATATCTACGAGAACCCGTCCGCCGTCCACGCGCTGCTGGACCGGACGGCGGAACTGTCGGTGCAGCAGGCTTGCCGATTGAGCGAACTGGCAGCCGGAGTGAATCTGTTTGAATCCTGGGCGACGCTGCCCTTGATCGATCCGTCGATCTTCCAGAACTTCGTGGTACCCTACAACAAACGCGTGATCGACGCGATCCGCAGCCGCTTTACCACTCCGCCACCCGCCGTCATCATGGGCGGCGATACGGCGCGACTGATCGATTTCTTCCTGCAAGCCGGTGCAGGTCTGATCGCTGCCGACTACATGACCGATTTCGACTTCATGCGCCAACGCATCGGCGATGCCCCCATGATCGTCCGAGGCTGTGTCGATCCCAAGATGATCGAGCGAGGGCAATGGGACAAGTTAACCGTCATGATCGATCGGCTGGCTGAAAAATCCGCCGGCATGGCCCGTTTCGTCTGGGGCTGTGGTTGTGTGTCCTACGACACGCCTGCAGAATCCGTCCTGCGTTTCAAAGAATTGGCGCTGGCCGCCCCATCCGAGATCAG
>SKVE01000369.1 GCA_007129635.1 Planctomycetaceae bacterium | reverse complement strand
GCCATTTGGCGACGAAGATCGGGTAGTGGCAACCGCTGGTTGGCTGGGCTGGACGCAGCCTGACGACCGGATGATCGCCCCAAGAAGATCACTGACGGCAGCTAAATAACACCCAAGCTACCCATGCCCCCCAGGTTTTGTGCCTGTCACCTTATTTCCGGAAAAATGCCTGTCCTTTTTCCCTTTTTCCCCAAATACGGCAGCTCGGGCCACCGCACCACACACCCCAACCGTGGGGCTTTTGATAAGCAGAAATAGACGAAAGGATGGTCAGAAACGGCCCAGCAGAGTTTTGGGAGGGTTGCAATCTTGGCGGACGTCGCTCAAAATGCTTGTCAATTATCAGTATTTCTCCACGGTTCCTGCAAGGTTTGCCTGAAGGAATGAGCAGCAGTGCGTTCAATCTGCCGACCCGCATCGCGTGTCCCGCCTGTGGTGGTCAGGTGAAGATTCCGGCGGGCCAAACCAGGCAGCATCTCCATTGTCCGCGATGTGAGGCGACTCTGTTCCCGGACGAATCGCCCGAGCCTGGCGGATCTGATGCGCCGCCGGAAGCCCCAGAGGATGACGAGTACCGATTGAGCGACGTGGTGCAGCGCCCGCAGTCGGTCGAGATTCACGAGCAATGGCTGGTGGATGCCGAGCGCGATCCGGTACGGGAACGCGAAGCGCCGGGCGACGACCGTCCTGCGAAGAGGCCGCTGGGCGATGTGCTCGCCAACGCGGCCCGTGAGTGCTTGGGCCGAGCGGAAGCTGAAATCCAGCAGGCCGAGCAAGAAGCGGCCGGGTACGTCATTCGCCCGCTGTTTTCGGGGTTGTTCTCGTTCCTCTGGGACCTTTCCGCTGCGGGCCGCTTGATTGTCTTGACCTTGATCACCAAGGGCTGCCTGTCGTGCCTGCTGCTGTTTTTGTCGCTCAGCGACGGCGGGCTCTATGGTCAGATCGCTGCCATCGTGGCGGGGATCTTCACCGCGCTGCTGGGCTTGAGTTACTTGGCCCTGGCCTCCGTCTGCTGGCTGGCGATCGTCCAGGATACTGCCAACGGGATGGACAAGATCCAGCAGTGGCCGGGCCCGAATTTCCTAGATTGGATGCTTGATTCGTTCTACCTGGTGAACGGTCTTTTCGTGTCGGCGGTTCCCGGCATTCTGCTGGGGTACCTGCTGAGCGACGGAGGGACAGGCGGATCGTGGGTGGCGACGCTGTTGGGGACGGTCATCGCGTTTGGCCTGTTTCCCGTCTTGTTGCTCTCCGCCTTGGATACAGGAACGCCGTGGGGACTCTGGTCCCGGACTGTCGTAGAGAGCCTGATCCGGCACAAGGCGATCACAATCCAGTTCTTCCTGGGCTCAGCAGCACTGGTGCCAGTCGGACTGGTATTTCTGATGTTTATGGTTCAGCCCTGGCTGCTGGTCAGTCTGTTCGGCGCAGCGGGCCTGAATGCCACCGCCATGATCTACTTCCGCCTGCTCGGACGGTTGACCGGCCTGCTGGGTCTCGACCAGCAAGACCACACTGCTCGGTAAAAACCGACTCTTCCCTGGCGGAAAATCTTTCCTCGATCCGGGTTTCGCGACTTGATTTCACTCCGCCGAGTCACGAAAATCCAATTTGCTGCGACAACCGCGGTCAGTGTACCGGCCCTGCCGACAAAGATCCCGGCGGTGGTGAACTGGCTTGGAACGTCAAAAACCACCAACACAACCCCTAGGAGAATCGACAATGCGTGTTCCATTGACTGTAGCGGCGGCTTGGAGTGGACTGGTGCTGGCAACCTTCTTGACGACGGCCCGGGCCGACCAGGTGGCGGGTACCCAGTACGCCCGATTCCGCGTGGACGACCGCGAGGTTTACGGCATCGTCCAGGGCCAGCGGGTGCGCGAAATCGACGGTGACCTGTTCGGCGAGCATCGACCCACCGAACGCACGCACGCCCTGGCCGATGTGGAACTGCTGGTGCCCACCGAGCCGAGACAAGTGTTCGCGCTGGCAGGCAACTACCTCAGTCACATGACCAGTGACACGGTGCCCGAAAAATTCAAGATACCTCAGCCGTTCCTGAAGACGATCGGGTCGCTGGTGCCGCACGAGCATCCGATCATCATTCCCCACGACGCTTCCGACGACGTCCACTATGAAGCGGAACTGGTCATCGTCATCGGCCGCACGACGCGAAATGTTTCTGAGGACCAGGCCCTGGAGTACGTGTTCGGCGTGACGGCCGGAAATGACGTGAGCGAACGGTTCTGGCAGAACGACCCCGAGCACCGCGACGTCCAGTGGTGGCGCGCGAAAGGCGCCGATACCTTCAGCCCGTGCGGCCCGCTGATCGTCCGCGGCGTCGACTACGACGACCTGCTGCTGACGCTCCGCCTGAACGGCCAGGTGAAGCAGCAGGAGCGCACCGGCGGTATGATCCACGGCGTGGCTACGACGGTCAGCTTCATCAGCCGCTATGTCACCATGTATCCGGGCGACCTGATCTTCACGGGCACGCCCGGGACAACGAGTCGAATGGACGATGGGGACATCGTGGAAGTCGAACTCGAAGGCGTCGGCGTGCTGCGCAACCCGGTGGTCCGCCAACAGCCGACCACCCCGTGATCTTGTGGGAATCGGATCATTCAGGAGAAACCTACGATGAATAACCAGATCTCACGGCGTTCTGTTCTGCGGCAGGCGACGGCCGGCCTGACGGGGCTCGCGGCCCCGTACGTCATTCCCTCGGGCGTCCTCGCTCGTTCCGGAAAACCCGGGGCGAACGACCGCATTGTGCTGGGCGGCATCGGGGTCCGACGAATGGGCGGCGCTCTGATTCGGCGGGGGTTTGCACGGTTCGACCATGTGCGCATCGCGGCCGTCGCCGATGCCGACATGAGGGTCGCCCAGGCGATCGCGCAGCCGCGTCCCGAAGATGAACGTCTGGTTTCCGACCGTTGGGTGGTCTCGCCCGAGCCGCCCGACCTCCGGAACGTCGCCCTGTATCACGATTACCGCGAACTGCTGGACCGCCAGGACATCGACGCCGTGGTGATCGCTACCCCGGAGCATTGGCACGCCCTGCCATGTATCCAGGCCGCGCAAGCGGGAAAGGACATCTACTGCGAAAAACCGCTGGCGCGGACGATTCGCGAAGGACGGCGGATCGTCGACGCCGTCCGGAAATACAACCGCGTGTTTCAGACGGGTACGCAAAGGCGGTCGGCCGAGGAATGGTATACCGCTTGCATGTTGGTCCGCAACGGGCGCCTTGGGAAAGTGGCCCGGGTGATCGATCTGAACTACGCCTCGCCCTTCGACCCCCCGATGCCGTCGGCACAGGATATCCCGGAAGGACTCGACTGGGACATGTGGTGCGGCCCCGTCCAGCTTTACCCCTTCCACCGCAGCATCCAGGGCGACGGGATGTCACCAGGTCTTACCTATCGCAGCTATCGAGATTTCGCCGGCGCCAATTTCACCTGCACGGGCTCCCATTTCCTGGACATGGTGCAGTGGGGACTCGGAATGGACTGCGGCGGCCCGGTCGAAGTGTGGACCGAGGGCGAACCGTTCGATTCGAAGACCCGCCGGGCGCCGCCAGTGTTCATGCGATATCCGGGCGATGTCATCCTGGAATGCACGGCGTCGTCCAGTCCTCCACGTTTTGTTGGCGAAAACGGCACGTTGACCGTCCAGGGGACCCACGTCGTTTCCGACCCGCCGGAACTGGCACAGGAACCGCTGGTCGATCCGGAGGTAGAACTCTACCACAGCACAAACCATTACCAGGATTGGCTGGAGTGCATCCGGGAACGTCGGCAACCGGTCGCTGACGTAGAGATCGGGCACCGTTCCGTTGCCGTCGCCCATTTGGGAAACATCGCGCGCTGGGTCAGCGAGCGGACCGGTCAGACCGGCCAGAGGCTTCAATGGGATGTACAAGCGGAGCGGTTCACCAACTCGGACGTCGCGAACGAATTCCTCGAAAGGCCCAGTCGCAAACCATACCAGTTGCCGGAGCAGATTTGATGGCTGCCCACAGGAGGCGTTTGGTGGTCTGAATTCTCCCTCTTCGAGCACACAAACAAAGAAGCCACCCTTTGCTCGCTATTTCAAAAGTCGGTCCAGGCGGGTGAAACCATTCGGATCGGCAAATGGGGCGTGCTTGTTTTCTAGGGGACCGTCGCTGGTCACTGCGCAGATGGC
>SKVE01000690.1 GCA_007129635.1 Planctomycetaceae bacterium | reverse complement strand
GGGGAGCATCTTCAGCGTTCTTCACTCTTGACTGGATGCCCGTCTCCATTTTCGGCCATGCCTTCTGCAGCTCAGGTTTGGACCATGGCTGATTGAGCTTGCTCAATCCGGCGGCGGCAGATTACCTGTGCCTTCGCCCGTTTGCCGCACGGCGCGATGTTCGTTATCTTGGTGGTGTGGTGGAGAGCATCTTGGCGGTCGCAAGCGACCGAGGTTACGGCAGGAATAGAAGGATCGCATCGATGTGGCGACGTTGGCGAGACCGGTGGACGGGGCGTGCGATGTCCGACGAGGAATATCGTCGCGAGCAGCAACGGATTCTCGACCGCGCGCCGGTACCCCTTCTTTGGCTGCTGGGCAAGACCGGCAGTGGCAAGACGTCGATCGTGCGATTCCTGACCGGAGCCGACCAGGCCGAGATCGGCAACGGCTTTCGGCCGCAAACGCGAACCTCGCAGTTGTACGATTTCCCCGATACCGAAGCGCCGCTGGTTCGGTTCCTGGACACGCGCGGGTTGGGCGAAAAGGACTACAATCCTGCGGAAGACCTGCAGCAATTCGACCAGCGAGCCAACGTGATCGTGGTTACGGTGCGTGTGATGGACCAGGCGTTGGCCGAGGTGATCGAGCCATTGCGGCGCATCCGCAGGGCCCGGCTCGATCGTCCCGTGTTGCTGGTGCTCACGTGCCTGCACGAGGCGTATCCGCAACAGCAGCATCCGGTCGAGGATCCGTTCCACGACCAGGCGATTCCCGATTCGGTTGGCGAGCAACTGCGCCGCAGTCTCCAACGGCAGCACGAGCGATTCTCGGGCCTGGTCGATCGCATCGTTCCGATCGACCTGACTCCGCCCGAAGAAGGCTTTATCGATCCGGATTTCGGCGGTGACCGATTACGGGCCACCTTGCTGGAATTGCTGCCGGTCGCTTATCGTCAGACGTTGTTAGCGTTGGAGGATTCGGTCCGATCGCTGCATCGATTGCACGAGCGTCGCGCGATGCCGTACGTGATCAGCTATAGCGCGATGGCCGCGACCGCAGCCGCCGTTCCGTTGCCGTGGGTCGACATCCCGGTGGTCACGGCGTTGCAGACGCATCTGGTCTACCGGCTGGCCCAGGTCTACCAGCAGCCGGTCGGCGCGAAGACGTTCCTGGAGATGGCCGCACCGATCGGTGGGCGGCTGCTGGTCCGTCAGGCGGTGCGTGGGGTGCTGAAGTTCGTGCCGTGGGTCGGTATGGCTGCCAATGCGACGTTGGCCTATGCCTACACTTACGGGCTGGGAAAAGCCTGCTGTTGGTACTTCGGACGCGTGCGAGCTGGCGACGCCCCGACGGCGGACGAGTTGCAGGAGGTCTGGCAGAGCGAGCTGACGCGAGCGGCTCGATATTGGAAGCAGCACAAGGCGGGAGCCCCCGAATGAGCCTCTGGCGTCTCTATTTGATCTCGATGCTGGTCCTGGTACCCATCGCCGCCTTTGTCGTGGCTGGCGCGATCGCCTTATGGCAGATCGGCCACTATTTCTTGCTCTGGTGGCTGTTTCCGATCTGCTGGCTGCCCGCCTGGTTGCTGGCTCGCCGCTGGCAGAAATACTTTGTGCTACCCGAAATGATGGGCGAACCGCCGAGCGAATACTGGACCGAACGGGACAAGCAGGCGTGGCAGTTGGTGCAGGAAGCCCAGGAAAACGCGGGGTCCTTCGCCGCCGAACGATTTACCGACCCCCAGTTCCATCTGCAGGCGGCCATGGATCTGGGATTGCGGATCGCCAAGGTGTATCGTCCCAAGGCTCAGAATCCGTATGGTTCCCGCACGGTGGTCGAGATCCTGTCCGTCGCCCAATTGGCGTTGGAGGAATCCGAGCAGCGGATCGCCGAATACGTCCCCGGCAGTTACCTCCTGACCATCGACCAATGGCGTCTGCTCAGCAAAGCGCCTCGCTGGTGGCAGTTGGCCAGCAACATCGGCTGGGCCGCATCGATCGCCTTTAACCCCGTGAACGTGACCCGTTTTATCGCTTCCAAGCTGGCATTAGGTTCCGCGACCAAGCAACTGCAGAACAATATGTTGGCTTGGGCGTACGCCGTGTTCATCGGTCGAGTGGGGTTCTATTTGATCGAGATGAACAGCGGTCGGCTGCGCAGTGGAACGGAGCGATACAAACGCCTGATGCGACAAACGTCGCCCTCCCAACGCCCTGCGACCGGCAGCGAGCCTGGCGAGTCCTCGGAACCTTGCGAGGTGGTCGTGGCGGTGGTCGGCCAGGTGAACGCTGGAAAATCCAGTTTGATCAACGCGCTGATCGGCCAGCATATGGCCGAAGCCGACGTGTTACCTGCGACGCGAGACGTGCGGCGGTATCGATTGCATCAGGCCGACCAGTACGATTCGCAATGGACGCTGCTCGATACGCCCGGTTACGGCGAGGACGGTGCGACAAGACAGCAAAAACGGGCGATCCAAACAGCCTTGTTCGAAGCCGATCTGGTCTTGCTGGTGATGAAGGTCAACACCGGGGCGCGTCAGGCCGATGCTGTCGTTCTGGACGATCTGAACAAACTGCAACAATCGCGGCCGGACCGCAAGCTGGCGCCCGTCTTGGGCGTGCTGACGCACATCGATCAATTGAGTCCGGTGATGGAATGGACGCCGCCGTACAACTGGGAAACGCCGACGGGTCGCAAAGAGGAACAGATCCGGGAATCCGTCCAGTATCATCAGCAGTTACTGGGTCCGACACTGGCCGGAATCGTGCCGGTCTGCAGCGATGTAGAAAACCAACGGGAATTCGGCGTGGCAGAATGGTTGCTGCCCGCCATGCTGCAGTTGTTGGGCGAAGCACGCGGCTGTGCCGTGCTGCGGATCCTAGGCCAGCAAGGCCGCAGCGGCCAAGCCCGACGTGCGTTCGGTCAACTGGCTCAAGTCGGCAAGGCCTTGCTGCAAACCGCCCTGTTGCCCGACCAGGGCCGCGCCCCGCCGCACAATCGCGGCTGAGCAACCTTGCTTATTCACTCGCCAGCCCACCGGGTGACTAGAAAACGATCCCTGCAATTGTGTGATGGCGTTGCTTGCAAGGCTGGCAGGATGGACGGATGCAGGGCAAAGTTGCTCTTGTTCTGGAAGGGGATTTTGACGACAAGATGCGTCCGTCTCGTCTCGGCCTATCGCCGTCAACGCGGGTGAGGATCTTTGTGGTCCAGCGATCCGTTATCGCAAGGATCGGTCCGCCGCAGCTTGCAACTGAAACTTTTTTTCGGAATTTTTGGGGATGCAACGTTTCTTTTTCCCGAATCCTGGCGCGGTTCCAACCTTGGCGATTGTGCTATCGCTGCTCGTCACGGCGGCGGTCACCGTCCAGCAATCTGATGGGTCCGAGGTTTCTTCGACCGGCGACCGTTCTGCCGCTTCGACCGCCTATGGTCCCGGCAACGATCCGACGCGATTCGTCTCGGTCAACTCGTCTTCCCAGGCGATTCGATTGCCCATCACACTGGTCCCCGGTTCGTCGCAAATGTCCATGGGACCGGATCAGGACGTGGGCACGTCGGTTTCCACTCTGATGCTGCCGGGGCCCAGGTCGCGTAGCGCGTCGGGGCACGGCGAGACGGCCGGCCCTGCTCAGGCTTTGGTGACCACGGCCGCCAGTTTGGGAGTTGTTTTGGGGCTTTTTTTGCTGCTGGTCTGGTTTCAACGTCGCGCCGCAGGGCGAAACGGCTCGATGCTGCCCGGCGAGGTGGTCCAGACCTTGGGACGCGTCCCTCTGAACGGACGGCAGGAGATGCATTTGGTCAAAGTCGGCAATAAGCTGCTGTTGCTGGCCGTCACGGCCACCAGCGCCGAGACGTTGACCGAGATCACGGATCCGACCGAGATCGATCGTTTGAGTGGCATCTGCCGCCACGATCAGCCGGGCAGTATCTCGGCATCGTTCCGCGAGATCCTCAGCCAGTTACAGCAACCCTCGTCGCCCTCCCTCATCCGATAACCGTCTCGCAGGCAGCCATGCGAAGTTCGCCGCATCCATCCGCTGTAACCAACCGCCACCGCGTCGGCCAATTCGTGACCTGCCTGTCCAACCGCCCGGTGCTGGTCGCGATGCTGATGGTGCTGGTCGGGTTCGGCACGTGGGTTTCACAAGCCTGCGGTCAAGCGCCGGACGACCTTTTTTCGCATGCTCTTCACGAACAGCCGC
>SKVE01000314.1 GCA_007129635.1 Planctomycetaceae bacterium | reverse complement strand
CCACGTCGGCTTCATGGGCTGTCACGGTGCGATGAACGCGTTGCGGGTGGCCAAAGCGTTTGCCGAAGCGGACCGGCGAGCCCGTGTTCTGGTCTGCGCCCTGGAATTGTGCAGCCTGCATCATCAGTATGGTTGGGAGGACCCCGACACGATCGTGGCCAACGCGTTGTTCGCCGATGGTGCTGCCGCCGCCGTCTGCCGCCAGGCCGATACGTCGCCAGGAGACGCCTCCTGGAATCTGGTCGATCAGCGATCGATCGTGGTCGATCAGACCAGCGACTTGATGAGTTGGCGGATTGGCGATCACGGTTTCGCGATGACGCTCTCGCCGCGCGTTCCGGACGTGATCCGCCGCCATCTGCGCCCGTGGCTGGCGGCTTGGCTACGGCAGCATGGACTGGCGGTCGAGGACATCGGTTCCTGGGCCGTCCATCCCGGCGGTCCCCGGATCCTGCAGGCCTGCGCGGAATCCCTGCCGCTGGCTCCCCCGCAACTGGCCGTTTCACGCGACGTGTTGTCTACGTTCGGCAACATGTCCTCGCCGACCGTCCTGTTCATCCTGGAGCGTTTGCAAGCTCAGCAGGCATCTCGCCCGTGCGTCATGCTCGGCTTCGGCCCCGGCCTAGCCATCGAAGCCGCCCTGCTCACCTGAGAAACTGGTTCCCCCGCCGCAACCCAGGTAGGTTGGGTCTCCGACCCGACCCGACCCGACCCGACCCGGTCGGGACAGAGTCCCAACCTACAAGAAAGCAAGAAAGGACAGGCATTTTTCGGAATGCTGGAGCGCGCTTTGCCCTGGCGGCACAGCCGTAGACCCTCTTTCACCACCCCTGCGGCGCGGCTGCCCGCCACACTGCCACACGCCGCCGCTTTCAACGCATCGAGTTTCCCCTGAGACGCGGCATGTTCCACCCGTTGTCCTCCTTCTTCTTTCCGTTCTTCCGGCTACGGTGTGCGCGCTCCCGGCCACAAGTCGAGCGGCTGGTCGGGAAGGCACTCGATGTTGGACGCCACGTGGTAGACGCCGAACCCTCGCGCTTGATAGTTCGCCAGGGCGCGGGGATGGTCGAGATCACAAGTGTGCACCCATACGCGTTGTGCCCCCATGTCCCAGGCGCGGCGAATGGTGGCGCTCAGCAATGGTCCACCCAGGCCCCGCCCGATGAACTGGGGGAGCAGGCCGAAGTGCACGATCTCGACGTTACGCTTTCGCTGGCGTTCGAGTTCGAAATAGCCGGCCGGCGTCCCGGAGACGTACGCCACCCACGTTTCCAATTCCTCCCGGTCGACAAACGCACGCCATCGCGCATAGTCCCATGCTAGCCGGCAGTACCACCACCAGTCGGCCCCGACCGTTACATAGAAGAAGCGGTTCAGTTCCGGACAGGGGATCTCGACCCGTTTCAATCCAAAATACCCTGGCATACTGTCGCTCGGACGAAACTCTTCCCGGCTTGTCATCTCCAAATACGTCGTCGTGACCAAACGATTCATTGCTCCCGATCCCCCCGATCCACGTGGCATGTTCAGTTACTGACTGATAGAAGTTTTACTGACTGATAGGAATTTTGAACCCGTAGCGGTAAAACTGCAACGCTCCTGACGCGAGCAAGCTCACCGACAGATCGGGGCCGCGGCCGTCGCCAACGGTTTCGGCGGCACCGGGGTCGCCCAGGCGGCGACCATCATGCCGGTGCGCGTGCTGGACGACAGCGGCGCCGACATCATCAATCTGAGCCTTGGCGGAGGATATCCACTTCGCGATCGTCTGTGCCTCGCGCACTTGCCCGCGGCTGTGGAACCGGGCCTACACCGCCGCCGATCCTTACACCCAGCGATAACGTGGATTGTTTTCTGCGAACTATGTCTGTACAATAGAAAGACGAAAAATGAAAGAACCGCGTGTAAACGTGCGACTTCCGGTTCATGCGGATCGAGTTGGGATAACGCGGAAAGGACATTCGACCAGTGATGCCCGAGACACTGCAATCGCTGTTGGCTCGCCCGGACTTGCCGCGGGTGGCACGTACGATCAACGAAACGCTCCAGCGCGAGCAAGTGCGTCGTGAACGCTTTCGCCGCGAATTGACACCCAGCGTCAAAGCCGAATTCATCGGTGGCGAAGCCGTCGAGCACTCGCCAGCGAAAGCCAAGCACCTGCGTGCGACGCAGAACCTCGTTGGGTTGTTGCGGGCATTTGTCCAGCGGCACAGCTTGGGCGAAGTCTTCTCCGAAAAGGCACTGATCTGTTTGGCCCGGAACGATTACGAACCGGATGTCGTTTTTTTCGGAAAGGCCAAGGCTGACGGGTTCAGCGCCGATCAGATGGAATTCCCCGCGCCGGATTTCATTGCGGAGGTCTTGTCGGAATCGACCGAACAGCGTGATCGGGGCGTGAAGTTCGACGACTACGCCGACCACAACGTCGCGGAGTATTGGATCGTCGATTGCGACGAGGCGTCCGTCGAACAATACAGTTTGCGGGACGGCGTTTACCAGTTGGCGCAGAAATTGAAGCAGGGCGAAATCGACTCGCTGGTCATCGCCGGCTTCCGAATCCCGATCGCCGCAATTTTCGACGATCGCCAGTTTCACAGCCGGCTAGGCGAAGTCTTCGTCCAGCATTCCCAACGCTTGCAACTTACTTCGCAAGGTCGTCCGTGACATCCCAAGATGCTCGCTCGCATGCACCTGATTGCCCCGCACGTGGCGGAGCACTTCGGCCAACACTAAACGATCCGAGGTCGATTGGAGCTTGCGGTAGATGTCCGGTTCACCAGACGCCAGTAGCAGCCTGACATATCGGCTAATGCCGGCTAACTCGTCTTCCGGCCGAGGACAGCGGGCCTGGGCCGCCTTCCCGCGGCAGGTTTCCGGCAGACAGTCCGGAGTAATGGTGTCTCCGACGGTGTGAACGACCGAGTATTTGATCACGCTCTGCAATTCTCGGACGTTGCCGGGCCAGTCGTAATGTTGCAGCAGTTCCATGGTCTTCGGGGATATCGAAAACGCCGGCTTGTTCACCTGCCGATTGGTAACCCGTAGAAAGTATTGGACCAAATCGGGAAGATCCTCGCGGCGATCACGCAAGGGCGGCAGGTGCACGGTGAATCCGTTCAGTCGATAGAGCAGGTCTTGGCGAAACTCGGCGGAGTCGATTTTGGCATCTAGGTTCTGATTGGTGGCGGCCAACACGCGTACGTCGGTCCGGATGGTCTTACTGCCGCCGACGCGTTGGAAGCTGCCGTCTTGCAGGACTCGCAGCACCTTGGCCTGGGTCGCTACGCTCATGTCTCCCACCTCGTCCAGGAAGATGGTGCCGCCGTGAGCTTGTTCAAATTTGCCGATCCGCTGACGATCCGCGCGGCGAGCCATCAGGGCAAGTGGTTGCTCGACGATTTCCCCAAGGGTAATTTCGCGTTTCTCTGCTGGAGCGGGACGAGCGTAATCGAGAAAGGCCTGGACCGACTGCTCCAGCCTCGCAATTTCCTCGTCCAGAATGCGGATATCCCGCGAGCTGAAATCCTCGGGATTCTCAGCCAATTGCACAATCGTTTTCATGGAAGTCAATGGGTTGCGGATCTCGTGGGCCATGCCCGCTGCCAACTGCCCCATGGCCGCCAACTGTTCGGCACGTAACGTCTCGCGCTCGCTCGCCTGGAGTCGTTCCACAACTGTCGAGACGTGTTGGGAGATCGTCTGAAGGACCATTTCCAGATCGTGGATCCTGGGATTGGCGGTCACCGCCACCGGCCCCACGACCTTGTTCAGCTTGCCCGCCACGTCGCCCAGAGACACCGCCACCTCAATAATTGTCCGCCCCACCCGCCGCGCAATGGCATAGCCAAGCAACAGGCCTGCCACACCACCACAGGTCCCCAGCAACAACAGCCCGAACATCAGACGATTAGCGGTCGTCTGATTTCGCCGACTGCTGTGGTCCACCTGTTGATCATTCACCGCAATATAGTCGTCCAACGCGGCAGAAAGATCGTCGAAGACCGCGCTATCGGCCAATTGAACGGCTGCCTGCGGGCACACACGGCCGTCGGCTCTCAAACCCATCTGCCCGAAAGCGGTGGAGAAATCATCCATGCTCGCCCTGATTCGGCCGATCAGTGGGCTGGCTTCAGTGGGCTGGCTTCGGCGGGCTGGCTTCGGCGGTCTGGCTTACCGGCGTCATTTCCCGCT
>SKVE01000987.1 GCA_007129635.1 Planctomycetaceae bacterium | reverse complement strand
TATCAGATTCTATCGTTCCACTTCGCTGGGGCTTTGCCATTCTAGGCGGGTCATCGGCTCGGCAAGCGGTTCGCCCCTTGTAAGGCAGGCGTCAAGATGGCACCATGGGCCAGATTGGGTGAACCGTTTACCAACACCCACATCCCACCCCCACTTTTGCCTCGCCGGTTTGATTTCGCATGTGGCCCTTGATTCTGGTTTTCATCTATTGCCTGTTTGTCGCTCTGGCGTCGTTGTTTGGCGGGACGCTGCCGTCTCGCATGCGGCTGACTCACACCGAAATGCAGACGATCATGAGCTTTGTGGGCGGGTTGGTGCTGGGCGTCGGATTGCTGCACATGCTCCCCCATTCGGTGGTGGGGACGCGATCGATCGACATGACCGTGGGGGCGACGCTGCTGGGGCTGTTGACGATGTTTGTGCTGATCCGAATCTTTCAAGTCCATCAGCACGCTCCGGTGGACCGCTCGACGGCCAAGTCGATCGTGTCCCAATCGCTTGGTTCCGAACAGGTTGATCCCGCGAACCTCCCGGCGGACCACCATCCGCATGCTGACCAGCACTCGCACGATCATCCGCACGTATCGTGTACGCATACGCCGGAGTACCCGGTCGACGGCCAGTTATGTGCCACGCATCGGCACGCGTACAGTTGGATCGGACTGGGAGCCGGTTTGGCCTTACATACGATCATCGACGGGATGGCATTGGCGGCCAGCGTGGTGGCTGCTTCGCAGTACGAAGGCAGCGATTGGCAGTTGCTGGGCGTCGGCACCTTTTTGGCCGTGTTGTTGCACAAGCCGCTGGACGCGATGTCGATCACCTCGGTCATGGTGGCTGGCGGCTGGTCATCCCGGGCGCAGACGCTGGTGAATCTGTTGTTTGCGTCGATGTGCCTGCTGGGCGCAGCGGCCTTTTTCTTCGGCTTGCGACAATTCGGCGAACAACAGGATCTGGTGGTCGGATTAGCGTTGGGTTTCGCGGCCGGGGTATTCCTGTGCATTTCGTTGGCGGACATCCTGCCCGAGATCCAGTTCCACGCCCACGATCGCATCAAGCTGACTTCGGCCTTACTGCTGGGTGTGCTGCTCGCCTACTTGCTCACGTTCCTCGAACCGGGTTGCCAGCACGATCTGATCATCCAACCGGCTTCGGAGTCCGTCGATCAATTGTAAACGTCTACAGTCGACCTTGGCGGTACGCCTGGTAGCGGTTGGCGACTTGCCCCGTTTCGGCATCGCCACGATGCACCAACAAACCGACTCGCTGGCGATAGCTTTCGCCTTGGGCGATGGTAAAGGTCGTATTGTGGAACCCTTCGGCGCCGCGTGGGCCCCAGGTGCCGTAATCGCGCGTCAGCCAAAGACGAGGCGTCTGCACGTCCGGATGGACCATGCATGTGAGGCCTTCCCAGCCGCTTTGGTCGGCCAGCGGAGCGGAATAGTCGACCCAGTTGGCGGAGCGGTTGTTGGTTCCTGCCTGGTTGACACCTCCCTGGTCGTTCACGATCTTGCCGCCTCCCGATTCCACATTGAACGTATCGTTCATTCGTATGTACGGGATGGCATAGTGCGAGACATCGCGGGTGATGGTCACATCGCCGTACGAAGCACGAAGCTGGAACGAAAAGTCCAGAAGATATTCGCCGTCGTCCAACGCTCGCACGCGATAGTGTCGCAATTCGTCCAACAAGGGGACGTCACCGTCCATCCAGGTCAGCTTCTCATCAAACTCGGCCGTATCGCCATGAATCTTCAGGTTAGAAAACTCGACATGAGCCGATCGCCGGGTGTACGGCGCCACGGGCCACGGAGATTTCTCTTTGTCGACGACACCGGAGAACAGCGACGAGTAGATATTTGCTTGGGCGGCGCGCCCGGCCAATTGGACTCGTTCATCGCCGACCCAAAACGACCGGTGATGAGGGAACGGGTCGGTGATCGCCACCGTCATCGACCGCCCGCTGGGGCTGTGGAAGGGGTAGAAATGTGGCAGATCGACGTCCGGGCCGAACCGGTAGACAAAAGCGACCTGCTGATCGACCGACAAGGTCAGCGTCTTGGCCTGGTCGTCGATCCGGATCGCGATGCGCTGATCGTCCGCGACCGCGTGAACGCTACCAGCAAGCGTCAGAAAGACGGCGCCGGCTAACCAACCGTATCGTATCGCATGCCACATGATGTTCCCCTGATTTGATGGTGGTGGCGGTAAAGACACTCGATCCATCCGGATGCTTCGTTAGTAGGGCTACTGATCCCGGATCGCTTTCAGGTGCTGGATGCTGCGTTCGGCTTGTTCCAACGTCCCACACTCGACGCTTAACACAAGATCCTGGGGCACCGAGCGGCAGGTATCGATGATCCGTTTCCAGTCGATCACGCCGTCCCCGCACGCACAGCCGACGGCCGTGCCCATCACTTTGCCGCGTTCGGCATCGGATTGCTCGACGGAAATATCTTTCGCATGGATGTGGATCACGCGATGCTTGACCCGCTCGAACCACTCGTGCGGTTCCTCGCCGCCCAGGTAGGCGTTGCCGGTATCGAAGTTCGCGCCCAAGTTCGGCGAATCGACCAGATTCAGGCATTTGTCGTACAGTTCCGGCTTCAGCGAATACGTCTGGTGCATCTCGAAGCCGATCTTGATCCCACGTCGTTCGCAGACCTTCAGGGCTTCCATCAGCGAATAGCGGATCAACACGAAGTCTTCTTCTTGCGTTGTCCAGGGCTGCTTGTGCCCCTCGTGCGTGTTAATGATCGGGGCCCCGGCCTCTGTCGCAAATCGAGCGGCCTGCTTCAGATACTCGACAGCGATCTCCGGCTTCGAGGCCTGGCTGTGCGAGGAAAACGCCGACAGCTTCAAGCCGTGCTTTTCCACCTGGTCGCGGATCCGCCAAGGATCGTCCAACATCGAGACGCTGTGGAAGTAACGCGCTTCGCTCAACAACTCGCGTCCCCAATGCACCATGGGCTCGATGTACTCATATCCCAATTCTGCCGCGAACTGCACGGCCCACTCAAACGACTTGTGCGATGTCCGCACCGCCTCCAGATTCAAACCGATTCCTACGCGTCCCATGAAACGATGTCCTTTCTGGTCTCCAAGCAGGTGCACGTTGCCGTGCGATAGGGTGTGAGCCTTTAACTTAACGAAAAACCGGCTGGATACCAGTGCCTGATTTTGCCAAAATAATGGTAGAATTTTATCAGGTGGGCATTTTTCATGACGAGACCGAAGCAGATTCTGTTGTTGGTGGAAACCTCGCGGGTTTTTGGCCGCGGGGTGATCCGAGGGATCTCGCGCTACGCCGCGCAACGGGCGAACTGGATCTTCCACTTCGAAGACCGCGGCATTTTGGAAGGGATCCCCACCTGGCTGAAGGATTGGGAGGGCGACGGGATCATCGCCCGCAGCCCTTCACGGGCGCTCTCCGACGCAGTTCGCAAGTTCCGGTGCCCGGTGGTCGAGTTGCTGGGGGATGGCCGGCATCGTGTGGCAGAGGTGCGAACGGAGGAAGATTTGACGGCCCGGTTTGCCGTGGAACACTTGCTGAAGCAGGGGTACGAGCACCTGGCGTTTTACGCGATCGCCCAATCCTGGTGGTCCGACGCTCGGCGCGATGCATTCGAGAGGCTTGTCCGTGCCCGCGGCCTGGTCGGCCATATCTTTCCAGGCGCCTACCGGGGAGCCAATCTGCCGTATCCGACCTGGCGACAGGAATTCGAGGCACCGTTGCTGGCATGGCTCAAACGGCTGCCTGGGCCAATTGGCATTTGGGCAGCCGCCGATTCCCAGGCCATCCGCGTGTTGGAGGCCTGTCGTCGCCTGCAGCGGCATGTGCCGGCGGACATTGGGGTGTTGGGTACATCCAACGACGAGATCGTCTGTCGTCTGATGTCACCGCCGTTGTCCAGCATCGAGTTGAATTCGCAGGAGGTGGGTTACAAGGCCGCTGCGCTACTGGATGCTAAGATGAAGGCTCGGCCCGTCAAGCGAGCGGCCCGCGTGCCGCCCCCAACGCCGATCCTGGTCCCGCCCGCTGGCGTTGTGGTGCGGGAATCCAGCGATCGGGTCGCGATCATCGATCCGGAACTGGATCAGGCCGTCAAGCTGATCGCGCGCGAGGCGGTGCGTGGGCTGACCGTCGCCCGACTGGCGGACGAGATGCTGGTTTCGCGAAGCACACTCGAACG